>NZ_JAHACR010000157.1 GCF_018375725.1 Burkholderia sp.
AATAACTCGTCAACCTGCAGAACGTCAACCCGGGCCAGACGGCGCTGCTGTCGATCCCGTGCGGCCCGACGTACGAGCGCCTGAAGCTGTATCTCACGAACGGCCTGCTGATCTCGATGATCGACCTCATCACGATCAAGCAGAACGGCAAGCCGGTGTGGGCGGTCGCGGGCTCCGACCTGCTCGCGCAAAACCTGTACGAGGGCAAGCCGAACCCGACCAACGTCGTGCTGATCGACTTCACGCGCCGCGGCGCGAAAAGCTCGGCGACAAAGAACAGCGCGGGCGTGACGATCCAGAGCACGCAGGTGCAGGAAGAGCTGTTCACCTGCCTGGCGACGGCTGGCCTGCAGCAGTGCACGATGGAAATCAAGATCAACGAGGCCGCGCCGGCCGGCATCGGCATGACGGCCTGGGCGCAGGAAAGCGATCCGTCGAAGAATCCGTGGGTGTTCAAGGAACAGTCGGCGACGTACGCGCTGATGACGGTCGGCCAGAACGATATCCCGCTGCCGGTGCAGCAGGCCGGCTCGGTGATCACGAAGATCTACCTGCACCAGTCGAACTTCGGCCAGGCCGGCGCGGGCTCGATCCAGTCGCTCCAGATCCGGAACAACCAGGTGATCATTTCCGAGGGCACCCCGCAGGTGTACCAGGACGATCAGACCGACTACCAGAAGATGCCGCAGCCCGGCCTGTTCGTCGTCGACTTCGATCTGCAGGGCATGCGGGAGAAGTGGCTCAACACGACGCTGTCGAAGAACGTGTTCATCCGCATCATCACGCAGACGGGGCCGGTGTTCCTGACGGGCTACGCGAAGATCGTCGATCCGATCAACCGCTAACCGGACGGGAGGCGTATGTCGATCTACGACTTCTCGCTTGACGGTACCGGCGTCGGATCCGGCTCGGTCGATCCGAGTGGGGCGGATGCGTCGACGCTGTACGGGATCTACGGTCCCGACGCGACGAATTCGAACTACACGTTCACGACGAGCCAAGACACGTCGGACGGCACCAGTCTGCCGTCGACGCTCGGCCAGATGCAGACGAACGGCAGCAGTGATTCGAGCGGGAACAACGGTGCGCTGTGGCTGGCGGGGTTCCAGACGCTGCTCGGCGCGGCCGTTGCCGGTGACGCGATCTCGCATGGCCTGACCGCGCAGGGCACCACGCCGTACTACCGGGCCCCGAACGGCGTCACCTATCCGGTCGGGCAGGGGCCCAGCCTGACGCACGGCAACGGCATGGGCCTGCTGCTGATGATTGGCCTGGTCGTGCTGCTGCTCGATCACGCAGGGGGCGACTGATGACCTCTCCCATCACGTCCGGCGCGCCGTCCTGGTCCGGTATGCCTTCGCTGCAGGCCGCCTTTGGCGGCGGCCCGTCGGCCGCGTACGCGACGACGACCAGCTCGTTCAATGACGGCTCGTTCGTTGTATCGAACGGCGGCGGCTCGCTCGATACCGCTCTGGCCGGCACTGCGGCGGTCGGCAGCGGCATCCTGCAGCAATACCTTCCCTATCTCCTCATCGGGGCGATCGCATGGTACGCGCTGAAGCACCGGAAAGCGTGACGATGCGGCCGGCGACCCGCGCCGAGGTTGCGCGCCTGTTCGCGCCCGTCGATCGCTGGATGACGACGGGCGAGGGCGCGGCCGAATGCGCGGCCAAGGGCGATTGCTTCGTGCTCGAGCAGGACGGCGTGCCGGTGCTCGCCTGGTCGTTGAAGGTGGACGGCGACGAGCTGTTTATCCAGGCCGCGGCCGGCCGCGCCGGTTTCGACCTGACGGACTTCGGGCTCGCGCTCGTCGAGCGCCAGGCGGAAGGGTTCCGTTCGATCGCCTTCCGCACGCGTCGACGCGGCCTCATGAAAAAAGCCATCGATAGCGGCTTCTATCCGGCCTGGCGCCGGGGCGATGTCGTGTTGATGCGAAAGGACCTGAAATGATTCTTCGCCCTCAACAGATCCACCTGGTGCGGCTCGGGTTGCCGGCCACGCCGTGCAACGGCGGCAGCTCAAGCAGCGACACAGAGACGAAAAACCAGAACGTCGACCAGCGGCTTGACGTCGGCGGCGGCGGTGTCGGCGCGACGGCCTCCAGTGGCGGATCGGTCAACATCAACGTGACGCCGACCGACCGGGGCTCGATCCAGCAGTCGTTCGGCCTGGCGCATGACGCGCTGTCCGATGTGACGGCGATCGGTACGTCGTCGGTCAGCGCGAGCGCGCACACTGCCGAACTGGCGATCAATGGGGCACTCGACAGCGTTGCTGGCGCGCAGGCTGCGTTCAACAAGGCGACCGCAGCGGTTGCGAATGCCTACCAGAGCGCTGGCCAGCAAGCGGCCGACGCGCAGCAAGGCGCGATGTCGGCGGTGTCGGCTGCGTACCAGGACGCGAAGACCGGCAACCAGCGCACGATCGTGATCGGCGCGCTCGTTGTGGTCGGCCTGGTCGTGCTCGCGCCCGTGCTGCGGGAGGCCGCGTAATGCAGACCCTTTCGACGAAGCTGCTGGCCGGCCAACGCACGCCGTTCGGCATCGCCGGTTCGGTGCTGCTGATCCAGTCGGCTGACCAGGGAAACAATATCGCCGTCCGCTTCCTGACGGGCGCGGCCGTGAATGCCGAAGTCGATCAAGTCGGCACGGCGTTCAAGGCGAAGCCGGCAAACGGTTTCACCGGCGTCGACATGCTCGCGACGGTCGACACGAACGTCACGTTCATCATCTCTGATGGCGACGTCGACCTGCAGATGTCGAGCCTCGGCGTGCAGATCACGAACACGAGCGGCAATCCGGTACCGGTGTCGCTGGTCGCTGAGCCGGGCGCGCCTGTACCTGTCACGGTACAGGGCAGCGTCAACGTGACGGGCGCAACTCTGACCGCGACGGACGTCGGCATCGTGCCCGCGGGCGTCGCGATTGCCGAAGCTGGCAGCACGGTGGTCGGGATCGGTGGTACGGCGCATGTGCTCGCGGCGGCGGCCGGCCGCAAGCGCGCCATCTTCTACAACGCGGGCAACGGCAAGATCGCGCTCGGCGGGGCTGCGGGCCTGACCTTCGCCACCGCCGCAATCATCCTGCAACCGGGCGATGCCTGGAAAGAGACGGACGCGCCCCAACTCGACTGGTACGCGATTTCCGATGCCGGATCGACGGTCAACATTCAGACGGTGAACTGATGCGCAAACTGATTTTTGCGGCGGGCGTTGCGCTCGCCGCTATCGCCGCGCCGGCCCACGCCGACTCGAGCCTGATTTCGGGCCTCGCCGGACGCCTGTCGGCGCTGAACGGCTACGTGCAGGGCAGCGGCTCGGGCGCGCTGACGGCCAGCCCGACCATTCCGTGCGCGAGCGCGCTGGCCGGTGCCGTGTGCACGGTGCCGAACAATGCCGCGCTGCTCGCGCTCTCGACCGCGACGCTGCCGGCGAACACGATCGTGCACCGCGCCGGCTACGCGTCGGCCGGCGACGGCGGCGACATGGACTATCTGGCGTCCGGCTCGGCGTGCTCGCTGGCGAGCGGCAACGGCGACAACGGCTCGCAGGTCAAATCCGCAAACGGCAAGTGCTGGACGTGGAAGCCGAAGGCGGGCGGCGTCGCGCTAGAAGTGTTCGGCGGCGACACCACGGCCGCGAACGACAACACCGCGTTCACGAATGCGATCGCGGCGCTGCAAGCGCAGACGAACGGCGAGCATGTGCTGTTGCTCGGCGCGCGCACCTACAACGTGTCGCAGTCAATCACGGTCAACGGCCCGAGCCCCGTCGCGTTTCGCGGGCAGGGCATGGGCGCGACGACGATTCAGGCGTCGGCCACGTCGAACTACAGCGTGTTCAGCTACGGCAACACGGCGGCGACGAGCTCGCAGACGCAATTCGGCGGCATCTACGGCATGACGATCAAGGCCGGCGCCAGCGCGACGGCCGGCTACGCCATCTCAGCCGTGCACGTCGCCAACTTCACGGTGCGCGATATCGCCTTCACCGCGTATTGCGGGATCGAGGACGAGCAATCGAACAACGACCTGTACGACAACGTATGGGGCTACACGACCGGCACCGGCTGCCAGGCGTTTTGGGCGCACGTCACCAGCGCGGCGCAGTCGGCGGGCGGACGCACCGATCAGGTGACGTTGAACAACGTTCACCTGAATGCGCAGTACTACGGCAATGACTGCCTCACCTGGACGGGGATGGTGCAGACCATCAACGCGTACAACGTGACGCTGATGCAGTGCAAGCGCGGCTTCTTCGTGGACGCGTCGCAGAACACGGCATCGCTCTTTCCGCAGTTCGGTTTCGTCTACAACCTTCAGGTTGAAGGCGCGCAGGTCGCGGCGGTCGAAATCGACGGCGGGCGCGATATCCATTTCACGGACAGCGCAGCGTTTTCGGACTATGGCCAGACCGGCGCGGGCGGCACGCAGGGAAATGCGGATACCGCGGCGCTCTGGATCAAGCCGGACGGTGCGGCGAGCGTCACCAGCACGATCGACTGGAAGGGCGGCACGATCGGCAACTCGGCCAATCAGGCCGCGCTGGTTCAGGCGCAGGGCGTGCGCTTCTCCGATGTGGCGTTCCGCAATTCCTCGCTCGCGAGCCAGTACGCGAAACCGTCGGTCGAGCTTCAAGGCGCGGGCGGCTACGCGTCGCAGGATTACCAGTTTTCGAACGTCAAGTTCTGCGCGATATACGGCGAGACGCCGGCCGTCAGCTATGGGCTGGTGCGCGACGCCAACGTCGGTATCACGATCGTCACGAACGCGGATTTCCAGTACTGCCACACCGGAGAGGTGAGCGACGCCAGCTCGTCGCTCAATCTGGCGGTCTATGGCGGGATCGACCGCAATCAGGTCGCGTTGCCGGTGTCGCTCGGCAAGTTCCATTCGAACGCTCAGCCGACGTTTGGCGCGTGCGGCACGTCGCCGTCGATCGGCACCGGCTATTCGAATGACGTGGCCGGCGTGGTGAACACGGGCACCGGCACGTTCTCGTCGTGCACGGTCAACTTCGCGTCGACGTGGGGCAACCCGCCGATCGTCTTTCTGCAGGGCACGGGCAGCGTGCCGTACTACATCACCGGGCAGAGCGCGACCAGCTTCACGTTCGCGCGCACGGACGGCGGAAACATGGCCAGCCTGACGGTGTATTACCGCGCGACGATGGGTGGCAACTAATGGGGGCGGGCGCTGCGGTGCTCGTCCTCGCGGCCGGCGCGGCCGCGCTGCTGTACTCGCAGTCGAGCAGCGCCGCCGCGCTCGCACCCGATAACGGAAGCGCGGACGGCAGCGTCGATTGGACTGGAAGTTTGAATAACGTAGGAGCGGACCTGATGAACAACCTGGGCATGAACAACACTGCGCCAGTCGGCAACCCGAACGCGAATCTGCAGGCCTTCCTCGACATGATCTCGATCAGCGAAGGCACGTATGGCCTCGGCGACAACGGCTATAACGTCGTCGTCGGGGGCTCGACGTTCGATAACGGCTACGTCGACCATCCGCGCATCGTCGTGCATACGCGCTGGGGGTACAGCGACGCCGCTGGCCGTTATCAAATCATGGCGGCCGTGCCTGGCCAGATCAACACGAACACGTGGGACTGGATCAGCGCGCGCCTCGGCCTGACCGATTTTTCGCCCGCGTCGCAAGATGCCGTCGCGATCTACATCCTGAAGTGGAAGGGCGCATATAACGACGTGCTCGCGGGCAACGTCCGGAGCGCAATCGCAAAGGTCGCAGGGCAGTGGGCTAGCCTGCCGGGATCGCCCTACGGTCAGAGCCCGCACGACATGGGAACCGTGCTCGCGTGGTATCAGCAGGTAGGGGGCGCAATCGCATGAAAAACACCACCAACAATCTCGCGCTCGGCCTAGGTGTCGCGGTGCTCGGTTTCTCGCTGTACCGGTATTTCAAAGGGCAGGGCTCTGCGCCTATGCCGACGTCGCCGAATGGAGGCGCGACCTGGTCACTGCTGAATTTCGGTGGCTCGACGAACGGGCCGTCGCCGCTCGCACTCGATAACCCGTATGCGTCGACCGCATGGAATCCGGACGCGCTGAGCGGTGCCATGTCGCAGGATCTGTCGGCCGCGCTGGCAAAGGCGGGCGAAAGCGGCATCAATTCCTTCGGCTTCACGCTGCCATGAGCCTGAAAGACGACGCCTTTGAAATCGGCGCGACCATCGTGGTTGTCGGGCTCGCGCTCTGGTGGGCCGAACGCAAGATCAGCAGAGGTCTCTCGTCGGCCGGAGCCACATTGTCGAGCTGGGCCAGCGATGCAGGTGCAGCGATCGTTGATACGACGTCAGCCGGTTGGACCACGGCTACCAATCCCGTGATCGATCCGAACCCAGCCGGCCCGGCGAACGCGGGAACGCCACTCGGCACGGTCACGAGCGGTGCCGCCAGTGTCGGGAACGGCATCGTCGCCGCGCCGAGCAATGCGCTCGATTCGCTGTCGCTTGGTCTGATCGGCGGATCGGGCGGAACCGGTGGCAGCGGCGGATTGTGGGGTTGGCTGTCCGGAATCGTCGACGGCTCGGCCTTCGCGCCGAAAGCGGCGACTCAACCGGATCCGACATTTGACTTGGGTAACAGCAACGCCGGCTGGTAGTCGGCATTTTTATCGGAGGAAGCGAATGAATTTCCTGGATCGACTCAAAGAGCCCAGCTCGCAAGCCGGCCTCGGCGTAGTCGCGAGCGCGGCCGTGCAGCTCGGCGCGAACCCGTCGAAGGTCGGCGCGATCGCGGCGCTACTGCAAGCGCTGCTCGGCGCGGTGGCCGTGTTCATGCCGGAAAAGGCGGGTAGCTGATGGACGGCGCGGTGCTGATGCAGATCGTCACGGCCGTCTGTTCGTCGGGCGCGGTCTACGCCGGCATCCGCGCGGACATCAGGGCGATGAAGGATCACAACGCGCGCCAAGATCGCGAGATCGAACGCGCGCATACGCGGATTGATCGACAACTCGAAGGGAGGAATCATGGCGCACCACAAGCGGCGCACGCCGGCTCGCGATAGCAAGGGCCGATTCAAGCGCAATAAGCGGTAACGAAAAACCCGGCCTCGGCCGGGTTTCGTTTTAGGAGACAGACGTCCAATCCTGCAAGGGGCATCCACGCGCATACGGTATCACTGCAGTATCCCGTAGCACCACGGCGCGCAGTTGAGCATCGCTGCCAGACCCACGTCCCATCAACGCAACGACCATCGCGTACGATGCACCGGTAACGCCGGAATATCGGATCACCAGGAGATCCGAGCCTTCGGCGCCATATTGGCTCGCATCGCGAAACTGGCGCCTCGAATCTTGTACGGTCTGCATGCGTGCGGTCTTGTGGTAGCAGGTCAATACAGCATGCGCCACGTCGGCCACTGCAGCGCTCTGCAACTGCTGCTGGTTGATTGCCCCGGGCGCTGCCAACCGGTGCATGGCATCGCTGGCTTGCTGCGGGTTTGCCATGGCAACCTGGAAAACCAGGGAAAGGACTGAAAGCATATGACGGTCTCCGTATTGTGGTCGGCGGATTATCGCTCAGGCGATCCAGCGCGTCGCGGGCGCTTCGGGGATCAGCTCGAGCTGGACGAGCGCCGGGTATTGGATGATCGGGTCGTTCGCGGCGCACGGTGTCGACGCCGCAAGCTGTGCGCAGGCCCGCGCGGAAACTTTCGCGTCCTGTATGGACCAGGTCATTTCCCGCACGCGTGACCAGTGCTCGAACGCCTTCAGGCGCAGCAGCTCGGGCGCCCAAAACGGCACGCGCTCACGGCCGGCCATCCAGTTTTGAATTGATCGCTCGGAGCGCCGCAGCTCGCGCGCCAACTGCTTGACTGGCCGGCCACCCGCGTAATGCAGGAATTCGGCAAGTTTTCCGTATCTGAGATTGGGGAATCGCATTGTTCTTTTTGTCCGAAAAAAAAGCCCGGGGAATCCGGGCTTCGACATGCTGCGGGGTCTGCCTTAAAGCAGATTTAGGGGTCGGTGTGAGATCGCGATTTAACTTCGATAATTAATATTATGTAAAATTATAAAGCAACGAATATCTAAACCCGATTACCCAACCCAACCGCCTCCACAAACATCGCCGCGTCGCTCGTCGTCCGCACCGAATCGTCTCAAATCACCTACAACCGGACACGCTTCGGCCACCCACAACAAAACGACGCGCTCAACATCGAGCGCGTCGTTCGCAACGCTTCAAACCCACCGAACACCGCATCGAACCGATCGACACAGCAGTCCGTCGCTCACGACACCATGCCTTGCATCTTGTGCGAAAAATGCGCACGCTCAGCCCGATCCATCAACGACAGGAACTCGTCCTGTGCCATATGGATCAACGCTTCGTGGTCGCCCGCCTCAAAATAGACGTCCGGCTGTTCCGCTAGGCTGTCCTCGAGGAAGGTCTGCATGCCGTATGCCATGCAGACGGGCGGCAACGCGCCCGCGTCGCAATCCTTGAACAGTTCGCGCAGTTCGCCTTCCTTCGCGAGCACGAGATGACGGCCGGTTTTCGCCCACAGATCGGACAGGCGCACGGCATATGTCGTCGGCAGCACGGCTGCGACGTAGCCATCGTCATCTTCCAGGAGCACGGTTTTCGCGAGTCGATCACCGGGAATATGCGCCGCTGCCGCCGTCTCCATACTCGTATGGCTGTACGGATGGTAGACGACTTCGTACCGCGAGGACTTCTGGCGCAGGCAGTCCTGCAGGGTCGCAGACATGGACATGGCATACCTCATCTGTCGAGTCGGGCGAACGAAGTTCGCCCCGGATTCGTTCAGCATAGGTCGCATTCGCACAGATGGAAATCCCGCCGCACGGCGCATCGTCACATCGGCTCCAGCCCTTTTTCCCGCAGCCAGTCCCGGTTGAAAAGCCGGGTGCGATAGATGTCGCCGCGATCGCACAGCAAGGTCACGATCGTGTGGCCTGGCCCCATCTGGCGGGCGATCCGGACCGCCGCCGCGACATTGATCCCGCTCGATCCACCGACGTATAAACCTTCCTCGCGCAGCAACCGGTAAACCATCGTCACGCACTGTCTGTCGTCGATACGTACCGCGTCGTCGATCGCCGTGCCCTCGAGATTGGCCGTCACGCGCGTCGAGCCGATGCCTTCGGTGATGGAGCTGCCTTCGGCCTTGATTTCGCCGGTCTTCACGTAGCTGTAGAGTCCGCTTCCCTCCGGATCGGCGAGCACGATCCGGATGTCCGGATTTCGTTCCTTCAGATAGCGGCTCACGCCCGCGAGCGTGCCGCCCGTGCCGGTCGCACAAACGAACGCATCGACCGTGCCGGCCGTATCGCGCCAGATTTCCGGGCCTGTCGTCTCGTAATGCGCGAGCCGGTTGACGACGTTGTCGAACTGATTGGCCCAGATCGCGTTGTCGAGCGTCTCCGCAAGCCGTCCGGCAATCTTCTGATAGTTGTTCGGATCGCGATACGGTACCGCCGTCACCGTCTGCACTTCGGCGCCGAGCGTGCGCAGGATTTCCATCTTCTC
>NZ_JAHACR010000549.1 GCF_018375725.1 Burkholderia sp.
AGCCTTGAACTCATCCGTATACCGCTTGCTGCTCATATCCATCTCCTTGGTCACCGTAATATACGGCTAGAAGATGGCTAGGAAATTCTGGTCGATTCAGATGAACAGCAGGTATTAGTCAAAGATGCAGAGCTTCCGAGCTATATGGGAGAGATCCATAAGCAAGCCGAGACCGTCATTGCCAGGTTGAGACTCCAACGCGACCTTCACGTCGTGGACGCTGTTGCGTTTGAGGACACTGTCCCGAAAATTCCCATATTTCCTTCTACCCGGCTGTTACGGAGAGTAGCGGATAACCGATTCGTAATGTATCTCGGGAAGAGTACGCATCCCTTCGTTGATCCGGGAGAGTTCGTAGGGTGCCGCTACCATTGGCATGGCGACGCGTTCAAAGAAGGGGTCGCAGCAAGCCACACTCCCATTTTGAGGCCATCGACTGAGCCGCCAGCATATTTTCCGAGCGGCTCAGTTCGACACTGTGCTCACGCTGGAGTCCATGCGCTTCGAGCAGAGAAATGTGCGATAAGGGCTATGGACAGTTTTCTCTGCTGTCGGGCCTGCGCCTTACAGACAAGGTGCTGGACAGATGGTGCCCCCCATCTCCCTTGTATCAAACAACGGCAGGACGTCGATGTGAAAGACCTTACCTGTTGAGTAGAACGGTGCGTCGTTCTTTTGAAAGACCTGTCGCACTTCTAATGAGAAACTATACGACGGCGTCCCGGCAAGCACGTGCTTGGAACATTCAAACACCGTATTGGATAAACGTAAGCGTGGAGCCGATACCGTGTTGACGGCGTGAGTTACCGGTTTCCCCAACGATTGGAAGCCATGCGTAGCAGCGTGGCATTGGCAGCACGCAGATCGAACAGTTCTGCGTCGAAGCCGGGGCCGACCCAGTTTCGGTAATGGTCAGCTTCCTCGCTATTCGGATCGTTGCATAGCGCGCTCAGGAACGCTTCGTAGCCATGCGGGCCGCCAACATCCTCTGGCGGGCACGCGCGAGCACCATCAATGACCTGGGCCGCGCCCCACGGTTCGCTCTCAATGGTTTCCACTTTCTCAACGACGATGGCGTGATCCCAGC
>NZ_JAHACR010000158.1 GCF_018375725.1 Burkholderia sp.
CGGCAGCACAAAAAAATAACTCGCGATGGCGAGGTATTTTTTTGGGGGGTGCTTCGCGTCGATCCCTGAAGCGCTTTTCTCCGGGAGACGGCGCGCATCGTCAACAACGATGCATGACATCGCCCGTGCCGTGCTCGCGCGGGCAAGCTGTGCCGCCGTCAGCCAGCAGCATTCAGTCGCGCGACGCGCGACGCAGGATGCGCTGCAGGTAGGCGTCGGTATCGGGCGGCGTGTTTGTCCGCTGCGCTTCCCAGATTGTCTCGCCGAGGCATTCCATGATCACGTGCTGCGCCTCGTGCGTCGAGTCGAGCCGCGCGGCGAGCTTGTCATGCGCCGCGCGGATGCCGGGCGGCTGGTCGATCGACAGCTGTTCGCTGATCGCGAGATGCATCGACAGGTGCAGAAACGGATTCGTGCGGCCTTCCTCGGGCGTGTACTCGCGCGTGGCGGCGCCGTCGGCGTCCGCGAGATCGTCGTGGTATTCGGGGTGCTCGACGATCCAGTCCGCCGCGATTGCCTCCAGCGGGGTCAGGATTTCACCCGCGCGCTGCTTGCGCCAGGTCTCGATGAAAAAGCGACGCACTTCGTCGCGGCTGGGATTGAACATGGTGGGAACCGTCGTGATCCGGCTTGGGGGGCATGCCGTGTCGCGCATTGTACGCCGGCGCGGCGGCCGCTGCTGGCGCGGTGCGGACGCTCGGGAAAGCGCCAGTTATGCCGCACGCGGGGCCGCCGATAAACTCGGACGATTTCCGTCATTCCTCTGCCGCTCATTTGTTTCGTCATGACTACCTTTGCCCGCTCGTCGTCCGGCGCCCTGCAGGGCGTGTTCTATGTCGCGCTGTCCGCCGCCGCATTCGGCGGGATGGCGATCTTCGGCCGCTATGCCTATGCAGGCGGCGTCGACGTGCTGGGCCTGTTGATCGTGCGTTTCGCGATCGGCGCTGCGGTGCTCGGTGCGATCGCCGTGCGCCGCGGCGTGGCGTGGCCGCGTCCACGCGCGCTCGCACCGCTGGTCGCGATGGGTGCGCTCGGCTATGTAGGGCAGTCGTTTTGCTATTTCAGCGCACTCCAGCACGCGCAGGCGAGCCTCGTCGCACTATTGCTGTACCTGTATCCCGCATTCGTCACGTTGCTGGCCGCATGGTGGCTGGGCGAGCGGCTCACGCGCGTGAAGATCGTCGCGCTCGTGCTGTGTGTCGCGGGCTCGGCGCTGATGGTCGGCGGCGGTCATGGCGAGCCGCTCGGCATCGGGCTCGCGCTGGCCGCCGCGGTGATCTATTCGCTGTACATCGTCGCGGGGACGAAGGCGACGCGCGGGATCGATCCGCTCGCGACGACCGCGGTCATCTGCATGTCGGCAACCGGGATGTTGCTGCTGATCGCGCTCGCGCGCACGGCGTCCGGCTCGCCGCCGCACTGGCCGGTCACGGCAGGCGGCTGGGCGGCGATGCTGGCGATCGCGCTGGTCTCGACGGTCGCCGCGATGCTCGCGTTCTTCGCGGGGCTCGCGCGGCTGGGGGCGGCACGCACGTCGATGCTGTCGACGCTCGAACCGGTCGTGACCGTCGCGTTGGCCGCCATGTTGTTCGGCGAAGCGTTGACACCGATGCAGTGGGCGGGCGGCGTGGCGATTCTTGCCGCGGTGCTGGCGCTCGTCCGCGCGGGCGGCGCGGCGGCCGACGACGCGACCGCGACGTCCAACGCGTAAGCAAAGCGCAAACCGCAAACCGCGCTTACGCGTGCCGGCTCACTCGATCGGCGCGGGTGTCTTCGGTTTGTATTCGCACAGCGGCTCGATCGCGCAGTGCCAGCATTCGGGCTTGCGCGCCTTGCAGACATAGCGTCCGAGCAAAATCAGCCAGTGATGGGCGTCGTGCACGAATTCCTTCGGCGTGAATTTCTCGAGTGCGGCCTCGACCGCCTTCACGTCCTTGCCGGGTGCGAGCCCGGTGCGGTTCGCGACGCGGAAGATATGCGTGTCGACCGCGATCGTCGGATGCCCGAACGCCGTATTCAGCACCACGTTGGCGGTCTTGCGGCCCACGCCCGGCAGGCTTTCGAGTGCTTCGCGGCTGGCCGGCACTTCGCCGCCGAAACGCTCGAGCAGGAGCCTGCACGTCGCGACCACGTTCTTCGCCTTCGTCCGGTACAGGCCGATCGTCTTGATGTACCCGGCGACGCCTTCCTCGCCGAGCGCGATAATCTGCTGCGGCGTATTCGCGACCGGGAACATCCGGCGCATGGCCTTGTTGACCGACACGTCGGTCGCCTGTGCGGACAGCATGACCGCGATCAGCAGTTCGAACGGCGTCGAGTATTCGAGTTCGGTCGTCGGAGTCGGATTCAGGCTTTGCAGTGTTTCGAAGATCGCGCGTCGTTTGCTGGCGTTCATGGTTGTTTCGTGTCGGGCGAGCCGGACGTGCCGTCGTCGTTCGAGGACGGATTGTCGCCGGCTTCCTGCGCCTGTTTTTCCTGTTCGGCAAGCCGCTTGCGGCGCGCTTCGGCCGCGTCGATCTGCGCCTGGACGGCGTCGCTCACGCCTTCGGTGTTCTTCGGTGCATCGCCCTGTGCGGCGAGCGCTTCCTTTTTCTTGCGCGCGCGTTCGAGTGCGGCGGCAATGATCGCGCGCTTCCTCGCCTCGGCGTCCGTCGCCGTATCGACCGGTGCGCCGGGCTGTTCGGCCGATTGCCCGGCCGGCTGCGCGGGGGCGGCCGCCGTGCTCGCGGTGCGCCGCGCGGCCGCGCGCGCCTCGGCCGCTTCGCGTTCGCGGCGCTGGCGCGCGAGCCGGCGGTCGTGGCGTTCGCGTGCGTCGTCGGCCTGTTGTTGTGTCCAGGCGTCCCAGCCGGTGCGTTCGCCCGTTACCGGGATCATCGCGATGCAATCGACCGGGCAGGGCGGCACGCACAGGTCGCAGCCGGTGCACAGCGACTCGATGACCGTATGCATCTGCTTGGGCGCGCCGGCGATCGCATCGACCGGGCACGCCTGCATGCACAGCGTGCAGCCGATGCAGAGCTGCTCGTCGATGAATGCGACGCGGCGCGGGCGTTCCTCGCCATTGATCGGGTTGATCGGGATGACGGGCCTGCCGAGCAGGCGCGCGAGGCGTGCGACGCCCTCGGCGCCGCCGGGCGGACACTGGTTGTAATTGGCCTCGCCGGCGGCGACCGCCTCGGCGTACGGGCGGCAGCCGTCATAGCCGCACTTCGTGCATTGCGTCTGGGGAAGCAGATCTTCGATGCGATCCGCGAGTGTCTTGGAGTCGGTCACGGTGACAACGGGCGCCGGTGCGCCGAATGTCTCGCGGCCGCACGCGAGGCGCGGCCGGACGAGTTTGGCAAAACTGAATTATCGCCGATTTCCCGCATTGCGCTGGACGTCGACTGTGCGCATAATCGAAGCGCTTTTTTGCAGGGGCGCAGCAGGAGGGACGCCGCGTGCGGCGTGCCCGTTCCAGTGTCGCCAGCGCCAATGCGGTGGGGCGACGATCCGGATCAAGCGGCTCATACAGCAAAACGCCACCATGAATCAGCCAAAAATCAAAAGAGATCCCGAAGGCACGCGTCGCCGCATCCTGATGGCCGCAGCCGAAGAATTCGCGAACGGGGGATTGTTCGGCGCCCGCGTCGACCAGATCGCGCGCCGGGCGGAGACCAACGAGCGCATGCTCTATTACTACTTCGGCAGCAAGGAGCAGCTGTTCACCGCCGTGCTCGAACACGCGTTCTCCGCACTGACCGAAGCCGAGCGCGTGCTCGAGCTGGACGGCGTCGCGCCGGTCGAGGCGGTGACGCGGCTCGCGCATTTCGTCTGGGACTATTACCGCGATCACCCGGAACTGCTGCGGCTCATCAACAACGAGAACCTGCACGAGGCGCGCTACCTGCACAAGTCGACGCGGATCCGCGAGATGATCTCGCCGATCGTCGCCATGCTCGGCAACGTGCTCACGCGCGGCCAGAAGGCCGGGCTCTTTCGCAACGACGTCGATCCGCTGCGCCTTTACGTGACCTTGTCCGGGCTCGGCTACTACATCGTGTCGAACCGCTTCACGCTGGCCGCGACGCTCGGCCGCGACTTCAGCGCCGAGGACGAGCGCGCTGAAATGGTCAGGATGAACACCGAGGTATTGCTCGCCTATCTGCTGCGGCGCTGAGCGTCGTACGCCGCATGAACGAACGCCGCCGTGCGCGGGCACGGCGGCGTGAATGAGATGATCGGCTCGATCCCCACTCAGCGGACTACGCTGGGTGGGGATCGTTCTTTTGCGATGTGCGGGTCAGGCCGCCTTGCGGTTGCGTGCCGGCTTCGCCCGCTTGCCGGCGCGTTTCGCGGCGGGCGCTGCGGCCGGCGCGTTCGCGGGTGCGCGTTTCGCGGAAACGGTCTTCGAGGGCGCGGCCTGCGGGTGCGCAGCCGGTACCGCCGCGAGCGGCGTGGCCGCCGGCACGTCCGGGTGATCCTGCGTCGCACTGGGCTTCGGCATGTGCTCGCGGATGAAGTCGCGCAATTGCGGATAAATGATCGTGCGCCAGCGGCGCCCGGAGAAGATCCCGTAGTGACCGCACTTTTCCGCCGTCAGGCTGCGGCGCTGGCTTGGCGGGATGCCGGTGCACAGCTCGTGTGCGACGTGCGTCTGGCCGCAGCCGGAGATGTCGTCGAGTTCGCCTTCGATCGTCATCAGCGCGGTGTGCCGGATGTCCTGCGGGCGCACGCGTTCGCCGCCGATCTCCCATGTGCCTTCGGCGAGACGGAATTCCTGGAACACGATGCGGATCGTCTCGAGGTAATACTCGGCGGCCATGTCGAGCACCGCGTTGTATTCGTCATAGAAATTGCGGTGCGCCTCGGCGTCGTCTTCGTCGCCGCGCAGCAGGCTCTGATAGAAGTCCCAATGCGACTGCGCATGCCGCTCCGGATTCATCGCGACGAAGCCCGCGTGCTGAAGAAAGCCCGGGTAGACCTGGCGGCCTTCGCCCGGGTAGTTCGCCGGCACGGTGTGGATCACGTTGTTCTCGAACCAGGCGATCGAATGCTGCGTCGCCAGCGAGTTCACCGACGTCGGGCTGCGGCGCGCGTCGATCGGACCGCCCATCATCGTCATCGTGAGCGGGGTGTCCTCGCCGCGGCTTGCCATCAGCGAGATCGCCGCGAGCACCGGTACCGTCGGCTGGCATACCGAGATCACGTGCAGGTTGCGCGCGCCGATATGGCGGATGAATTCCTGGATGTACGCAACGTAGTCGTGCAAATGGAACGGGCCGGCCTCGACCGGCACCATCCGTGCGTCGATCCAGTCGGTGATGTAGACCTTGTGATCCTGCAGCAGCGTGCGCACGGTGTCGCGCAGCAGCGTCGAGTGGTGTCCGGACAGCGGCGCGCAGACCAGCACGACCGGCTCGTCCTTCATCCGGCCGACGGCTTCGGCGTCATCCGCGTAACGCTTGAAGCGCAGCAGCCGGCAGAACGGCTTCTCGACGATCGTCTGCTCGACGACGGGAATGTTGCGGCCGTCCCGGACGATCTGGTGGATGTTGAATTCGGGTTTCTCGTAGTCCTTGCCGAGCCGGTACAGCAGTTCGTACGCGGCGGCCATGCGCGTCGCGCCGGGCATCAGCGAAAACGGGCTGGACGGATTTGCGAACGATTTCGATGCGGCCTGGGCCCAGGCCGTGAGCGGGCTGAGCATCGCCCGTTGGAATTCGTGCAGTTGGTAAAGCATGCAGGCTCCCGCTGGGAGAACGGCGCGCGACCGTGGCGGCGTATGTCGCGGCGTGCCGTGTGGGTCGGCGACCGGCCGTAGCGCCCCGCAGCCGGTCAATCGCAGTCGATCATATCGAACTACGATACGTGCCGCAATGCAGCATTTCCCTGATTTTTCATGAATTTTTTGCGATTTGACGTTTTCTGAAGAACATCGCGATACGCGGTTTCAGCGCCCGGTCGCGGTGGCGGGCTCAGGCTGGCCGGCCGCGTGCGCCATGGCGTCTTCATGGTGAATCAGGTTCATCGCGGTATGCACCAGCGCGACATGCGAGAACGCCTGCGGGAAATTGCCGACGAGCCGGCCCGCGACCGGATCGTATTCCTCGGCGAGCAGCCCGAGATCGTTCGACAGCGACAGCAGCCGGGCGAACAGCCGGTGCGCGTCGTCGATGCGGCCGAGCAGCGCATAGTTGTCGACGAGCCAGAAGCTGCAAGCGAGAAACGTGCCTTCGCCGGGCGGCAGGCCGTCGTCGTAGTCGGTCGTGCGGTAGCGCAACACCAGTCCGTCGTGCAGCAATTCCCGCTCGATCGCTTCGACCGTGCCGATGGTTCGCGGATCCGACGGCGGCAGGAAGCCGAGTTGCGGCATCAGCAGCACGCTCGCATCGAGCTCTTCGCTGCCGTAGCTCTGCGTGAAGGCCTGCTTGCGCTCGCTCCACGCGTGCTCGCAGACATCCGCGTGGATCCGGTCGCGCAGCGCGCGCCAGCGATCGAGTGCGCCGGGCAGCCGGAACATCTCGGCCGACTTGATCGCACGATCGAACGCGACCCACGCCATCACCTTCGAGAACGTGAAGTGACGGCGGCCGCCGCGTGTTTCCCAGATGCCTTCGTCCGGTTCCCGCCAGATCTTCTCGAGATGGTTGAGCAGCGTGCATTGCACCGACCACACCGTGTCGTCGGCCTGCAGGCCGCCGACACGCGCGAGATGCAGCGCCGCCATCACTTCGCCGAAAACGTCGAGCTGCAACTGGTGCGCGGCACCGTTGCCGATCCGCACCGGCTTCGCGCCCTGATAGCCGGGCAGCCAGTCGAGCTCCATTTCGGGCAGGCGGCGCTCGCCCGCGATTCCGTACATGATCTGGATCTGCTCGGGCGAGCCGGCCATCACGCGGCCGAGCCACGTGCGCCACGCGCGCGCCTCGTCGTAATAGCCGCCGCGCATCAGCGCCAGCAGCGTGATCGTCGCGTCGCGCAGCCAGCAGTAGCGGTAATCCCAGTTGCGGGTGCCGCCGAGCTGTTCCGGCAGCGACGTCGTCGGCGCCGCGACGATGCCGCCCGTCGGTTCATAGGCGAGCGCCTTCAGTGTGATCAGCGAGCGGCGTATCGCGGCCGCGTAGCGGCCCTGCACCTGGCAGCGGCCCGACCATTCGAACCAGTAGTTCTCGGTGCGCGCGAGCATCGACAGCGGATCGCGCGCGGGCGGCAGGCGCAGGTGCGACTGCGCGTAGCTGAGCGAGAACGGGATGCGCTCGTCCGCGCTCACCGTGAATTCGGCGAGCGTTTGCGGATGCTGGCGGGTGAGCGGCACGGGCGTGCGCAGCACGACGGTGTCCGGACCCGCGATCGCCTTCATGCCGGCCTCGCGCGGCAGCTCCGTGATCCACGGGATCGAGAAGCCGTAGTCGAAGCGCAATGCAAGTTCCATGCGCATCTTCATCGTGCCGTGCCGCCCGATGACGATCCGCACCAGCTCCGACCAGCCGTTGCCGGGCGGCATGAAGTCGACCACGGTGACGGCGCCGTCGGCACTCTCGTAATCGGTTTCGAGTATCAGCGTATCGCCGCGATAGCGGCGCGCCGTGTGCATGACGGCGGCATCGTCGGCCGGCGCGAGCAGCCAGCGGCCGTGCTCGGGCGTGCCGACGAGGGCCGCGAAGCAGGCGCCCGAATCGAAGCGGGGCCAGCACAGCCAGTCGACGGAGCCGTCTTTTGCGATCAGCGCGGCGGTATGGCCGTCGCCGACGAGGGCATAGTCTTCGATCAAGGCGGGCATGGGCGGCGATCCTTGGTTCGCGTTCACATTCCGGACAGCGGCGGCCGGGCTTCACGCCCGGGCATGCCGCCCCGTATACTCGGCCGGGCGGCGGAGCGCTGAACGGCCGGCGTTTCGTCACATATCAACACTTGAAGCGGCTCGATGCAAGGAGGATTCAATGCCCAACCGTTTACGCACCGGTCACGCGCGCGCTTCGACTCGCGGGTTCCCGATCGGGTTCGCCCACTGGATGAAAGGTTTCGCGATCGTGCTCTCGCTATCCGCAACGCATGCGTTTGCGCAGCCGTCCGGGCCGGCGCCGGCCGACGGCGTCTACAACCTGCTCGTCGGCACCTACACGGATGCCGGCAGCGACGGGATCTACGTGTATCGCTTCGACACGAAGACGGGCAGCGTCGCGCCGGTGTCGTCGGCGAAGACCGTCAATCCCTCGTATCTGTTGCCGAGCCGCGACGGTCGCACCGTCTACGCGGTCAACGAGTTGCCGGGCGACAACGGCCCGGCCGGCAAGCGCGGCGGCATCAGCGCGTTTCGGTTCGATGCGAAGACGGGCGCGCTGACGTTTCTCGACCGGGTGTCGTCGGAAGGCAACGATCCGTGCTATCTGAGCCTGTCGCCGGACGGCAGGTATCTCGTGACGGCGAACTATTCGGTTGCGTCGGATCCGGGCGGCAGCTTCGCGGTGTTTCCGCTGCGCGACGACGGGCAGGTCGGCAACGCGGTGCTGACCGTGCATCACGAAGGCACCGGGCCGGTGCAGGGGCGCCAGGACGGCGCACACGTGCACTCGACGGTGTTTTCGCCGGACGGGCGTTATCTGTTCGTGCAGGATCTCGGCGCGGACAAGCTGTATGCGTACCGCTACACGCCGGACGGCAGCCGCGGCCTGCTCGGGCCGACCGGGCGCCGCTATGCGGTCGCGAAGCCGGGCGCAGGGCCGCGTCATCTGGCATTCGGCGCGGACGGCCAGTACGCCTATGCGACCAACGAGCTCGATGCGACCGTGACGGTCTACCGGCATCGCGATGGCGAACTCACGCCGGTCGAGACGGTGCCGCTCGTCGCGCCGGGCTTTCACGGCAAGGTCGGCGCGGCCGCGATCCACCTGTCGCCGGACGGACGCTTCCTCTATGCGAGCAATCGCGGCGATGCGAACGAGATCGTCATCTTTGCGGTCGATGCGGCAAGCGGGCGGCTGTCGCTGGTCGGGCGCCAGTCCAGCCTCGGCCGCACGCCGCGCGAATTCCTGATCGATCCGAGCGGCAAATGGCTGATCGTCGGCAATCAGGATAGCGACACGTTCTACGTGTTCGGCCGCGATATCGCGACCGGCAAGCTCGATGCGAACCCGCGGAAGGTTGCGGTCGGCCGGCCGGTCGACTTCAAGCTCGTGCCGGCGCTGTAACATCCCGCGCGGTTCGGGGGCGGTAAACGCACGAAGGGCGCTGCCTAGCCAGCGCCCTTCGTGCTTGCCGCCTGCGTCGCTTATTCTGCGGCGGCAGGCACCAGCACTTCGCGGCTGCCGTTGATGCCCATCGACGACACCAGCCCGGCCGCCTCCATCTGTTCGACGAGGCGGGCGGCGCGGTTGTAGCCGATGCGCAGCTGCCGCTGCACCGACGAGATCGACGCGCGGCGCGTCCGCACGACGAACGCGACCGCCTCGTCGTACAGCGGATCCGCCTCGGCGTCCGGCGTTTC
>NZ_JAHACR010000159.1 GCF_018375725.1 Burkholderia sp.
CTGGGCGGACAGCACGCCGCTTGCGATGTCGCGCCGTCCCGCGCGCACCGTGAAGCGGATTGCGCCGCTCGCCGTCGCATCGAATGCGAGGTCGAGCGGCTCGCCGGGCGCGGCCGGGCTGAGGAATTTGGCGGCGTTGAGCCGCCACGCATGCAGCGGACGGTTCAGCGCCGCGCCGATCGTGCCGATCGCGTGATCGAGCAGCACGACGCCCGGCACGACCGGATGCCCGGGAAAGTGTCCGGGCAGCGCCGGATGATCGGCCGGGATCGTAAACGACAGCGACGGCGACAGTGACGGCGTGTCGCCATCGGCGCGGCCCGGCGCCGCCGCAGCGACGCCGCGCGTGTATCGCGCGATGAGCGCCTCGAGCACGTGGCGCGGCAGCTTGCCGGTGTCGTTGCGCGGCAGCGCGTCGACGAACAGCATCGGCCGCGGCATGAAGGCCGCATCGATGCGCTCGCGCAGCGCGCGTTGCAGATCGGCGGCCGCGAGGTCCGGCGCGACGACGAGCGCAACGAGGCGCGTGACCGGTTCGTCGCCGGTGCCGTTCCCGGCAGGCGCGGCATCGTCGGGCATGAAGAACACGCCGTCGACCACGCCCGGTATCGCGTTGAGCTGATGATTCAGGTAGGCGAGCGAGGTTCGCTTGCCGGCGATGTTGATCAGGTCGGCCTTGCGTCCGTGCAGCAGGAAGTGGCGGTCGTCGAGCAGTTCGAGTGCGTCGCCCATCGGCACGGGCGTTTCGACGTGGCCGCCGGATACCCAGAACGTCGGGCCGCTCATCTCCTGTCCGCCCGTGCGCGCCTCGACGCGGATCTCCGGCAGCAGATGCCATGCCGCGCCGCGCGCGGTGCGGCGCGTCGCGATCTGGCCGGTTTCGGTGCTGCCGTAGATCTCGATCAGCGTCGCGTCGAGGCGCGCTTCGGCTTCGCCCGCGAGCTTTTCCGCCAGCGGCGCCGTGGCCGACAAGACCCGCGACACCGGCGGCAGTGCATGATCCGACGCCAGCAGCGCGCGCAGATGGATCGGCGATGTGACGAGTACGCGCGGCTGCGGCACCGCATCGAGTTCCGCACGGATATCGACCGGATAGAACGGCTGGCCGCTGCTGAATGCCAGGCCGCCGATCAGCGCGAGCAGCACCGTCGATTCGAAACCGTACATATGCTGCGCGGGGACCGTGCCGACCAGCGTATGCGCGCGCCCGTCGAGCAGGCCGAGCCGTTCGGCCGCCGCGTGCGCGCTGCCGACCAGAAAGCCCCATGTCTTGCGGTGCGGCACCGGCTCGCCCGTCGAGCCGGACGTGAATACATAGGCCATGATCCGCGACGCGTCGATCTGCGGCACGACGAAAGGCTGGCCGGGCGGGATGCCCGCGTCCGCGTCGTCGGCCTGTGCCGGTTCGGGATAGGCGAAGCGCGGCAGGTCGATCGCGCAATCGGGTGCGTCGTGCAGGCAGAACGTGTCCGGTGCGAAGCCGGCGAGCTGGCGAACCATTTCGGGCGTCTGCGTCGGTGGCAACAGGCTGATCCTGCCGGCGACGAGTGCCGCGCACAGGCTCACGGCGAAGCGATAGCGGTCGCGGCACACGTTGAACACGTGGCCGCCCGCGGGCAACGCCGCCGCGACGCGGGCGACGTCGGCGAGAAACGTGCGCACGGAAACGGGCGCGCCGTCGCGCCAGGCGATCGTCTGGTCGGGCGAGGCATGGAACACCAGCGGATAAGTCGGCATAAATCGAATAAGGCGCAAACGAGGGGCGGCGAAGCGGTGCATCGCCGGCCGGGAATTCAGGGCGCGTGACCCGCGCCGGCCTGAGCCGAGCGCCGGTAGGCGCGAATCGCGTCGAGCATGCGGGCACGTGGTTCGCCGGGCAGCGCCAAGCGCCGGCACGCGTGCTCGGAGACGAACATCACGCCGACGAGCGGCAGCGCCAGGTAATTGGCGAACGTCGACCACGTGACGATCGGCGCGGCCGTGAACATCACCGTCGACACCGCGGCGATCGCGACGAAGAACAGCGTCCATGCAAGGGTGATCTGCCGCGTATAGCGTGCGACGGCCGGCGTGAGCGTGCCGTGGATCATCGTCGCGAACTGCGTGCAGAGCGGCACTTGCCCGGCGGCGAGCGTGCGGCCGAACAGCAGCGCCATCGCGAGGTTGAAGCTCACGTGCTCCAGATACAGGCCCCATTCGAAATGCCGGGCGAGCGGCGCGCGGGCGGCCCAGAGCACGGCGGCGGCGAGCGTCCAGAGCGGCAGCAGCCATGCGCGCCGCGGCGAGCGCGCGGCGATGCCGAGCGCGATCGCCAGCGGTGGCACGAGTGCCATTGCGAGCCCGAAACCGTGTGCGCCCGGCGTCGCGGCGGCATGGTGCGCACCGGCCTGGTAGGCGATCACCGCGACAATCGCGCCCGCAGCGCGCACGATGCGGCCGGGGGCGCTCATGGCGCGCTCCCGTGCGCATCGCGTTCGGCGACGGCATGGCGGCGGACAGCGGGGCGTTCCGGGACAGGGCGAACGGGCAGGCACGGCATGGCTGGGTGAGTCGACACGGTGTCGTAGCGGATCGGGGGACGCGACGCAGTCGTCGTCGGGGCGTCAATTGTCAGATAAATGGCGGCCGAACAGGCCGGCGCTTCGGCCTGCACATTTTAGGGCGGCGGCCGCACGCCGTCCGGGCGCGCGGTGGCGGGTTTTGTAACCGATTGTATGGCTTCGCGCATGCGCCGCCGTGCGCCGGATCCATTTCCGCGCAAAGCCGCTCAAGCGTCTCGCCCGTTCGCGTTCCCGAATGCGGGGGCGGTGGGCGACAGACCTCTGTAACCCTTTCACCGTATACGCCCCTATACCCATCGTCTAGAATCCGCGTAACTTTTACCAAACGATCCCCAAATTACGCGGGCGGAGTGGTCGGCAATTGCCGGCCGGCAGCCAGCGCACGCGCGATGCCGTCCGCTGCTGTAAGCCGCCTGTTTGCAAGCATGATGAACGCACTGGAACAAGAGCTCGCCGCGCTGATCGTCGGCGAATTGAACCTCGAAGACGTTTCCCTCGACGCCGTGTCCGCCGACACGCCGCTGTACGGGGAAGGCTTCGGGCTCGACTCCATCGATATCCTGGAAATCGCGCTGCTGATTTCGAAGAAGTACGGGTTCGAGCTGCGCTCGGACAATCCGGATAACGAGCGGATCTTCGCGACGCTCGGCGCCCTGGCTGCCTACGTCGCCGAGCATCGCGTACGGTAACGCCGCGCGGACGGCGCGGCGCCGCATGCATGCAGGCGGGTGCCGGCGCGATTTCACAATGACGAACCCGGCGTGGCGATGCACGGTGCATCTGTGCGCCGACGCCGGAACGCGAATGACAGGAGAAAGTCGATGCGGGCGCTCGTGACGGGCGGTAGCGGCGCACTCGGGCAGGCGATCTGCGAAGCGCTGGCGAAGGCCGGCCATGAAGTCTGGGTGCATGCGAACCGTCATCTCGCGCAGGCGGAAGCCGTCGCGCAGCGGATCGTCGAGGCGGGCGGGACGGCGCATGCGACGGCGTTTGACGTGACCGACGCCGACGCGACCGGCGCCGCGCTCGCGCAATTGTTCGCCGATGCGCCGGTGCAGATCCTCGTCAACAATGCCGGCATTCACGACGATGCGCCGATGGCCGGCATGACGCATGCGCAATGGCGCCGCGTGATCGACGTCTCGCTCAACGGTTTTTTCAACGTCACGCAGCCGCTGCTGCTGCCGATGATCCGCACCCGCTGGGGGCGGATCGTCAATGTCGCGTCGGTCGCCGGCGTGACCGGCAACCGCGGACAGGTCAACTACGCCGCCGCGAAAGCCGGCCTGATCGGCGCGACGAAGTCGCTCTCGCTGGAACTGGCGTCGCGCGGCATCACCGTGAATGCCGTCGCGCCCGGCATCGTCGAATCGCCGATGACCGAGCATGCCTTTCCCGCCGAGCGCATCCGGCAACTCGTGCCCGCGCAGCGTGCCGGCCGGCCCGACGAGGTCGCCGGGATGATCGCGTATCTGGTGTCCGATGCGGCCGCGTATGTGACGGGACAGGTGCTGTCGATCAATGGCGGGCTGGCATGACGGCTTGCACGCCGCGGCGATGCGTCCGCGCGTGTCCGGCGTCCGCGTGGCGGCCCGCGCGCAGGCGGCAGGTCATACACTTTCTTCAGCATCCCTTCTTCCGCCATCGGCTGTTTCCATGTCCACGCCCCGCGCCTCGTCCACTCATCTCGTCCTGATCCCGAGCTACAACCCGGGATCGAAGGTCGACGATACCGTGCGCAGCGCCCGCGAACGGTGGAATCCGGTATGGGTCGTCGTGGACGGCAGCACCGACGGCAGCACCGAGCGCCTGCAGGCGATGGCCCGGCACGACCCGGGGCTGCGCGTGATCGTGCGGCCGGAGAATCGCGGCAAGGGCGCCGCCGTGCTCGCGGGGCTCGATGCCGCCGCCGCGCAAGGCTTCACGCATGTGCTGACGATGGATTCCGACGGCCAGCATCCGGCCGGCCTGATTCCTGCATTCATGGCGGCGTCGCAGGCGGCGCCCGACGCGATGGTGCTCGGCGAGCCGAAGTTCGACGACACGGCGCCGCTGATGCGTGTGAAGGGGCGGCGCCTGTCGAATTTCTTCGCGGACGTCGAGACGCTGTGGGCCGGCATCGGCGATTCGCTGTACGGCTTTCGCGTCTATCCGATCGCGCCGCTGGGCCGGATCATGCATCGGCATCTGTGGATGCGCGGCTTCGACTTCGATCCCGAGGCCGCCGTGCGCCTGAGCTGGGCGGGCGTGCGCCCGATCCGGATCGCGGCGCCCGTGCGCTACTTCCGCGCGAACGAAGGCGGCGTGTCGCATTTTCATTACGGACGCGACAACGTGCTGCTCACGTGCATGCATCTGCGGCTGCTCGCCGGCGGCCTGCTGCGTCTGCCGCTGCTGCTCGCGCGGCGCTTGCGGGCGCGCGGGCGGAAGCCTGCGTGAAGCCCGCGCGAGGCCGGTCGCCGACGCGCGGACAAAACGTTCATTGCGGTTGATCCAGATCGTCCATGACGGGGCGTCCCGTTGCCTAGAATCAAGATTACGCGCGAGACGGCTCCGCTGACGCCGGCGCAACGTCGTCGTCGGAACTGCTTGCGCGCAGGCAGTTCCGACTCGGATCAACCGTCAGGGGAATCGTCATGGCGACTTATGTGGTTCTCGCAAACTTCACGGATCAGGGCATCCGCACGATCAAGAGCACGGTGCAGCGGGCGGGGCAGGTGGCGGAGATGGCGCGGACCTTCGGCTGTGAAATGAAGGACGTGTTCTGGACGCTGGGCGCATTCGATGTGATCACGATCATCGAGGCGCCGGACGAGCAGAGTCTCACGGCATTCGGCTTCGCGCTCGGCTCGGCGGGCAATATCCGGACGCAGACGCTGCGTGCCTTCAGGAAGGACGAAGTCGGCGCGATCATCGGCAAGATGTAACCGGCGCGATTCGCAGGCGCGCATGCCTGTCCCGCTGGCCGGGGGCTCATGCGTTCATCGAAGCAGCAGGTGATTCGACGACGTGCGCGCTTTTCTGTATCGATTCTCCGGCGAGCAGCCATTCGGGCCGACGCTGCGCTCGACCCTCTCAATCCCGTGCGCGTGCCGCGCGTTCGCCAGTGCGCCGCATGCCGCACCGCGCAACGTCAGCGTGCGTACAGACCCGACTTGCTTTCAACCGATAACTGACTAAGGTTGTACTACGGTCAAAGGGCCGGAAGGGAGGCAGCGCGCGCCGCGCACAGAACGTCACGCGAGCCGCGGCTGCATCGCACCGGCGATCGGTGCGGCAGTCCGTTTCCCGCCGTGGCGACGACGCGCCCGCCGGCGACGTGATCCGGAGCCGGTGCCGATGCGCGTGCATCGGCGCGCGCCTTATCGACGGACGCTTCGTCAGGCTTCGCACTCTTGCGGAGGCGAGTCATGAGTACGGTCGCGCGTTTTCATGTCGATTACACGCAGTATCTGGGTCCGGACGGTGAACCGGTGCAGCCGTTGCCTGCGTTCGCGCAGGATCCGGCGGCGCTGTTGCCGCTCTATCGCGCGATGGTGCTGACGCGTGCATTCGACGCGAAGGCGGTTGCGTTGCAGCGCACAGGCAAGCTGGGCACGTTCGCGTCGTCGGTCGGGCAGGAGGCGATCGGCGTCGGCGTCGCGAGCGCGATGCAGACGGACGACGTGCTGTTCCCGTCGTATCGCGACCATGCCGCGCAATTGCTGCGCGGCGTCGCGATGGCTGAGAGCCTGCTGTACTGGGGCGGCGACGAACGCGGCAGCGATTTCCAGGCGGTGCGTCACGATTTTCCGAACTGCGTGCCGATCGGCACGCAGGTCTGCCACGCGGCCGGCGCCGCGTATGCGTTCATGCTGCGCCGCGAACCGCGCGTCGCGGTGACGATCGTCGGCGACGGCGGCACATCCAAGGGCGACTTCTACGAGGCGATGAACATGGCGGGCGTCTGGCAGGCGCCGCTCGTGCTCGTCGTCAACGACAACCAGTGGGCGATCTCGATGCCGCGCGCGCGTCAGACCGTCGCGCAGACGATCGCGCAAAAGGCGATCGCGGCGGGCATCGAAGGGCGGCAGGTGGACGGCAACGACGTGATCGCGGTGAAGCAGGTCATGTCCGAAGCGCTCGACAAGGCGCGCGCGGGAGGCGGCCCGACGCTCGTCGAGGCGCTCAGCTACCGGCTCGGCGATCACACGACCGCCGACGACGCGACGCGCTACCGCGATGCCGACACCGTCGGCAAGCAATGGGAATTCGAGCCGATCGTGCGGCTGCGCACGTATCTGATGCGGATGAACGCATGGGACAAGGCGCGCGACACGGAACTCGGCAAGGCCTGCTACGCGCAGGTCGAAGCGGCGGTGCAGGACTACCTGGCGATTGCGCCGCCGGATGCGTCGGCGATGTTCGAGCATCTGTATGCGACGCTGCCGCAGGCCATGCGCGAACAGCGCGATACCGCGCTCGCGTTCGCACCGCCGACGGGGAATCATCATGGCTGACCTGAACATGGTGGAAGCGGTCAATCGCGCGCTCGCCTTCGAACTCGCGCGCGATGCTTCCGTGGTGCTGCTCGGCGAGGACATTGGCGTAAACGGCGGCGTGTTCCGCGCGACCGTCGATCTGCAGTCGCGCTTTGGCGCCGAACGCGTGATCGACACGCCGCTCGCGGAAGCCGCGATCGCGGGCGCCGCGGTCGGCATGGCGGCGATGGGACTGAGGCCGGTCGCCGAGATCCAGTTCACAGGTTTCATCTATCCGGTGATCGACCAGGTGCTCAACCACGCGTCGCGGCTGCGGCACCGCACGCGCGGCCGCCTGTCGTGTCCGCTCGTGATCCGTTCGCCGTGCGGCGGCGGCATTCATGCGCCCGAGCATCATTCCGAAAGTCCCGAAGCGCTGTTCGCGCACATTCCGGGGCTGCGCGTCGTGGTGCCGTCGTCGCCCGCGCGTGCGTACGGCCTGCTGCTCGCGTCGATCCGCGATCCGGATCCGGTGATCTTCCTCGAGCCGACACGGCTGTACCGGCTGTTCCGGCAGCCGGTCGAGGACGACGGCGACGCGCTGCCGCTCGATACCTGCTTCACGCTGCGCGACGGCGTCGACGTCACGCTCGTGAGCTGGGGCGCGGCGTTGCAGGAAGTGCAGGCGGCGGCTGACCAGCTCGCGCAGGAAGGCGTGATGTGCGAGGTGATCGACGTGGCGACGCTCAAGCCGCTCGATATCGACACGATCCTCGCGTCGGTCGCGAAGACAGGGCGCTGCGTGATCGTGCACGAGGCGCCGCGCACCGCGGGCTTCGGCGCGGAGATCGCCGCGAACATCGCGGAGCGCGGGCTGTATTCGCTGCTGGCGCCGGTGCAGCGCGTGACCGGCTACGACGTCGTCGTGCCGCTGTTCCGGCTCGAAAACCAATACCTGCCGAGCGCGGAGCGCATCGTCAGCGCGGTCAGGAAGACGCTGGAGGCGTCGTGACACCATGAAGATCTTCAAATTGCCCGATCTCGGCGAAGGCCTGCAGGAAGCGGAAATCATCGAATGGCATGTGAAGGCCGGCGACGAGATCGGCACCGATCAGCCGCTGCTGTCGGTCGAGACCGCGAAGGCGATCGTCGATATTCCGTCGCCGCAGGCCGGCCGCGTCGCGAAGCTGTTCGGGCAGTCGGGCGACATCGTGCATCTCGGCGCGCCGCTCGTCGCGTTCGAAGGCGAGGGCGACGAGGCCGATGCCGGCACGGTCGTCGGCAAGGTGGAAGTCGGCGCGCAGGTCGTGCACGAGGCGCCGGCCGCGCTGGCCGGCGGGGGCGGCGGCGCGGGCGGGATCAAGGCGATGCCCGCGGTGCGTGCGCTCGCGCGCAAGCTCGACGTGGATCTCGCGATGGTCACGCCGTCGGGCGCGGACGGGGTGATCACGGCGGCGGACGTGCAGCGCGTCGCGAAGGTGCTGACCGAAGTCGGGCCGGCGGAAGTGCTGCGCGGCGTGCGGCGCGCGATGGCGCAGAACATGGCGCGTGCGCAGAGCGAGGTTGCCGCGGCGACCGTGATCGACGACGCCGACATTCATGCGTGGCCGCCGCAGACCGATGTGACGATCCGGCTGATCCGCGCGCTCGTGGCCGGATGCCGCGCCGAGCCGGGATTGAACGTGTGGTACGAAGGACAGACGGGGCGGCGTCACGTGGTGGAGAAGATCGATGTCGGCATTGCGGTCGATCTGCCGGACGGGTTGTTCGTGCCGGTGCTGCGCGATGTCGCGCATCGCGATGCCGCCAATCTGCGGGCGGGTCTCGACCGGATGCGCGAGGACATCCGGGCGCGCAGGATTCCGCCGGAAGAGTTGCGCGGCAATACGATCACGCTGTCGAACTTCGGGATGATCGCGGGGAAATATGCGGCGCCGATCGTCGTGCCGCCGACGGTGGCGATCCTCGGCGCGGGCCGCATTCACGACAGCGTCGTGGCGGTCGGCGGCGTGGCCGCCGTGCACCGGATCCTGCCGCTCAGCCTGACGTTCGATCATCGCGTCGTGACCGGCGGCGAGGCGGCGCGCTTTCTCGCCGCCGTGATCGCGGATTTGCAGACGGCGGAATAGTCCGGGGCGTGCTGCCGGCGGCGGCCATGCGTGTGCAGACAGGGTGCCGGCGCGCCCGCATCATCGACTCGGCCGCCTCACAGCGTGACGGCTGGCGAACGCCGCCGGCCGCCGTATCCACCGGTAACGAGCGGATCGCCGCCGCACCCGGCATCGATCGCGCGTGACTCAAGCGGCTCAGGGCACCATGCCCGGCACCACGTACGCCTGCGCCAGCGTGATCAGGCCGACGATCACCGCGAA
>NZ_JAHACR010000160.1 GCF_018375725.1 Burkholderia sp.
CTCTCGGCCATCGAGGATGTGCTGCGTTCGGGGCCACACACGCGTGACCTCGGCGGAAGCGCGAGCACGCAGGCGGTCGGCGAGGCGATTGCCGCACGTCTGCTGGCCTGACGTCGGCCGCATCCGCGTGCCCGGAAACCACTGAAACGGCGCTCGACGGCAAGTGCACGGCGGGGCCGCATCGACGCGGCCGCGCCGTGCACGGCGTGACGGAACCGGGCCATTGTCGCGGCTGTCCACGACGATCGACGGGGCATCGAGCGTCGATGCTCCGGCAATCTCGACCGGACTTTCTTGCGCTCCCGAAAAACCTCACCGAAAGCGAATCGGATCCCGTATTGCCTCACCACAGGATCGAATGAAGGGTTTCGGTTCCCGACCGCGATCCGCACGCTTAAAGTCCGAGATCGGACAGCCCCGGATGATCGTCCGGCCGGCGGCCGAGCGGCCAGCGGAACAGCCGCTCCGACTCGCGGATCGGCAGATCGTTGATGCTCGCATGACGATGGGCCATCAATCCGTTTTCATCGAACGCCCAGTTCTCGTTGCCATATGAGCGGAACCAGTTGCCCGCATCGTCATGCCATTCGTACGCGAAGCGGACCGCGATGCGGTTTTCACCGAACGCCCACAGTTCCTTGATCAACCGGTAGTCGAGCTCGCGCGTCCATTTCCGCTGCAACAGCCCGACGATCTCGTCGCGCCCGGTGACGAATTCCGCGCGGTTGCGCCAGCGACTTTGCGGCGTGTAGGCAAGCGACACGCGCTGCGGGTCGCGGGTGTTCCATGCGTCTTCGGCGGCGCGCACCTTCTGTCGTGCGGTCTCGAGTGAAAACGGAGGAAGCGGAGGACGGACTTCAGCGGTTTCAGGCATTTGGCGCTCCAGTTCAAGGACAGGCCACGCGCACGCGCGGGTTGATTGCTACGTCGACGATCGTACCGGATCGGCGGCGTCGGCGATCTCGCCCGCCACGTTCAGACACGCTCAACCGTGAACATCGGGTTGCCCGAACCACTCACGCAAAACATCGAACATGCCGAGCAGTCGCGCTGCATGGCAGCTTGCCACTCATGCGCGTTGCATCGGCAAACCCGCGCATCCCGCGTTCGTCGCATCGTTCGCGTATCGCGGCCACTCACGCTTCCTTCGATTCGACATGCGAATAAAAAACGCGTGCGTGCCGCGGCAGGTGAAACGGCTCCCGTTAATTCTCACCTTTGGCGCACGCTCGCGATGTGAGAAGTGCGTCCGGCTGTGTGAAGCGCCGCGCGCTCCAGTCCAAACGACCGGCGTCGACCGCCGACCCGCGTTGCGCCCTGTCGCCGACACGGCGCAACGCGGCAAACATCAGACCGTCCAGTCGAGAATCACCTTGCCGCTTTCGCCCGACAGCATCGCGTCAAAGCCCTTCTCGTAGTCGTCGGCCGCATAGCGGTGCGTGATGATCGGCGACAGGTCGAGTCCGCTTTGCAGCATCGCGACCATCTTGTACCAGGTCTCGAACATTTCGCGGCCGTAGATCCCCTTGATCTCCAGTCCCTTGAAGATCACCTGGTTCCAGTCGATCGCCGTCTGCGCGGGCGGAATGCCGAGCAACGCAACCTTGCCGCCGTGGTTCATCGCTTCGAGCATGCTGGTGAACGCGCTCGGCACGCCGGACATCTCAAGCCCGACATCGAAGCCCTCGGTCATGCGCAGGTCGGCCATCACGTCGCGCAGCGATTCACGCGTGACGTTGACCGCGCGCGTCGCGCCCATCTTGCGCGCGAGATCGAGCCGGTAATCGTTGATGTCGGTGATGACGACGTTGCGTGCGCCGACATGCTTCGCGATTGCAACCGCCATGATGCCGATCGGGCCGGCGCCGGTGATCAGCACGTCCTCGCCGACGAGGTTGAATGACAGCGCCGTATGCGTCGCATTGCCGAACGGATCGAAGATCGCCGCGAGATCGTCGGAGATCTCCGGCGGAATCTTGAACGCATTGAATGCGGGAATCGCCAGATACTCGGCGAACGCGCCCTCGCGATTCACGCCGACGCCGATCGTGTTGCGGCACAGATGCCGACGCCCCGCGCGGCAGTTCCGGCAGAAACCGCAGGTAATGTGACCCTCGCCGGATACGCGGTCGCCGATCGAGAAGCCGCGCACTTCCTGTCCCATCTCGACGATCTCGCCGACATATTCGTGCCCGACATGCATCGGCACCGGGATCGTCTTCTGCGCCCAATCGTCCCACTTCCAGATATGGATGTCGGTGCCGCAGATCGCGGTGCGACGGATCTTGATCAGCACGTCGTTGTGCCCGACCTCCGGACGCTTCACACGCGTGAGCGTCAGGCCGGGCGCGCGCTCGAGCTTTGCCAGTGCTTTCATGATCGCGCCTCCGTCAGACGATTCCGAGCGACTTGCCGACCCGCACGAACGCGGCGACGGCCTGATCGACCTGTTCGGGCGCATGCGCGGCACTCATCTGCGTGCGGATGCGTGCACGGCCGCGCGGCACGACCGGAAACGAGAAACCGATCACGTAGACACCTTCGTCGAGCAGCGCATCGGCCATCTTCGTCGCGAGTTGCGCATCGCCCAGCATCACCGGGATGATCGGATGCGCGCCGGGCACGAGCGTGAAACCGGCTTCAGTCATTTGTTGCCGGAAGCGTGCGCCGTTGTCCCGCACGCGCTCGCGCAACCGTGCGCCCTCGTCGCTGCCGAGCAGTTCGAGCACCTTGAGCGACGCCGCGGCGATGCTCGGCGTCAGCGTGTTCGAGAACAGATACGGACGCGAGCGCTGACGCAACAGCGAGACGATCTCGCGGCGTGCAGCAATGTAGCCGCCGGATGCACCGCCCAGCGCCTTGCCAAGCGTGCCGGTGATGATGTCGACCCGCCCTTCGACGCCGCAATGCTCCGGCGTACCGCGGCCGTGCGCGCCGATGAAACCGACCGCGTGCGAATCGTCGACCATCACGAGGGCGCCGTAGCGGTCAGCCAGATCGCAGATGCCCTTCAGATCCGCGATGATGCCGTCCATCGAAAACACACCGTCGGTCGCGATCAGCTTATGGCGCACGCCCGCCGCGTCGGCTTCCTTGAGCTTCGCCTCGAGATCGGCGAGATCGTTGTTCTTGTAGCGGTAACGCTTCGCCTTGCAAAGACGGATGCCGTCGATGATGCTCGCATGATTGAGCTCGTCGCTGATGACGGCGTCGTTTTCGTCGAGCAGCGTTTCGAACAGGCCGCCGTTCGCGTCGAAACAGCTCGAATAAAGAATGCTGTCCTCAGTGCCGAGGAAGTGGGCGAGCGCGCTTTCCAGCTGCTTGTGCACGGTCTGCGTACCGCAGATGAAGCGCACCGACGCCATCCCGAACCCGTCCTGGTCGAGACCGGCCTTCGCCGCCTCGACCAGGCGCGGATCGTTCGCCAGGCCGAGATAATTGTTCGCACAGAAATTCAGTACATCGGCGCCACCGGCAAGCCGCACGGCCGCCGCTTGCGGACTCGCGATCTCGCGCTCGGTCTTGTAGAAACCGTCCGCGCGGATCTGCTCGAGTGTGCCGCGCACCTGGGCGAGAAAGGCATCACGCATCGCAAAACTCCTGACAGGATTCGCATCCCGCCGCGCCCCGCTCGTGGCGGCGGCGCAACGGCCTGCTATTGTTATAGCCGGTCGTTCGGTCGACCGCTCTTTTCCGTTATTTCGAACTAAAATTCGAAATACCGAACAACTCTAAGCGAACGGAATTCAAATGGCAAGTTCCACCGGATCGCGGCGCGCGGCGACAAGCACCGCACCGTCGCCGGCTGCCGCGACGCCGCCGCGCGTCGGCGAGCAGATCCAGCGTCTGCGCAACGAACGCAAGCTGACGCTCGACGACCTGTCGCGCGCGGCCGGCGTGTCGAAATCGATGCTCTCCGAAATCGAACGCGACAAGGCGAACCCGACGATCGCCGTCGCCTGGCGGCTGACGAACGCACTCGGCATCACGCTCGACGAACTGTTCTCGCAACCGCAGGCGCAAGAAGCGATCCGCGTCGACGGTCCGCACGACATCCCGACGCTCGCCGGCCACGACGGCCGGTACCAGCTGCGGGTGTGGGGCCCGATCGATCTCGCGGGCAAGTTCGAGTGGTACGAACTGACGTTGCCGGGCGGCGGTGCGCTGGTGTCGAATGCGCACGAACCCGGCACGCGCGAGCACCTCACGGTATTGCAGGGCGCCATGGAAATCGAGGCGGCGGCCGCCACCCGCCGCCTGAAAGCCGGCGATACCGCGCGCTACCCTGCGGACGCGCCGCATGCGATCCGCAACCCCGGCAAGGCCGACGCGAAAGCGTTATTGATCGTGATTCATCGCTGACAGGCCGTCCATTCGTCTGAACAGACAGTTGCGATCTATACTGTATGTTTGTACAGTATACGGACATTGAGGAGCCTGCGATGACCGAACAGGACTTGGCCGCGCTCAGCTTCAAGGCTGCCGCGCACGATTTGGAACAGATAGTTCGCCATATTGCCTGGCGCTACATCCGGCAGCAGGTACCGCTGACATGGCGCCTGCTGCATGCGATCGAAGCGGAGGCATTGGCGGATCTCGGCTTTGCCAGCCGGCACGACGCCGGCATGCGGCAATTGTTCGAACGGCCGGCCGCCATGACATTTCCGGAGACGGACGATCCGAGCGATTTCGGGCAGTCCAACGCGTTGCCCGCCGTATTCTCCTTCGCCGCTGCCGCATATGAGGCGGCGGCGGACCAGTCCGACACGCGGAAGCCGGCCCGACGTTTTCGTCCCGCCAGGGCTTGGGGCGGCTGAGCATCCACGGCCGGTTCATTGAAGGGACGGTTCGCGAGCCAATGACATCCGGCATGCTGATGGCTGGCGCATGGGTGCGATTGGAGAGCGCGGCGGCCGGCCGGACGACGGCTCGTCGCCATCTTCGGATTCGGCGACCGAATCCCATCCATGAACACATGAATCCATCGCGCTGCACGGTGGACAGGCTTCACCTCAAAGTTGCATGAACGATTGTCATATACGCAACTAACGGAATAAATAGCATGTCACTTCCCACACCGCCTGAAACGCATTCGCAACCCGACGCACAAGACCTCTTCGACCGGCGTACATCGGACTGGATTGCCGCACCCGAAGCTGCATTCGACGCCTGGCTTGCCATGCAGGACTATCGGCAATCATCCGCCGACGTCTATCGCGCACAATGGGGCGCATTTCTGACCTGGCTGCGCTCGCGTCACAAGAACCTCGCCACGGTGGATACCCCCGCCATCGCCGACTTCGTCGGCGAGTTGCCCATCAAGAAAACGCAGCGCGTGCGTTATTTGCGACTGATCGAACGCGTGCTGGACCATATCCGCCGCAGTGAGCTTGCATCGACCAATCCCGCCCGATTCATCGCTCAGGATGGTGAAGCCGACTGGCGCAAGGCGCGCGACAACGAACCGACCGGTTTTCTGACACCGGCCGAGCGCGCAAAATTACTGACCTATCTTTTTTCGCCGATCAGCGTGTCCGGAAGCGCACAGTGGAAAGAGCGTCGCGACCGCGCGCTCGTCGCCGCGTTCCTCGGCGCAGGCATAAAGACCGGCGAAGCGCGCGTCCTGACCATGAGTTGCGTCAGACCGGGCAGCGCATCGTTGACGATCCCTTCGACGCATCCCGATTTCACACGCGAAACGCATCTTGCATCGTTCGCGATCACGCTGTTCGACGCATGGCTCGCTGAACGCAGGCAGCAGGAGATTCCCGGCGACCTTGTATTTCCCGCATCGCATGCCGGACGACCGATGCACAAGGCGACCATGCTGCGTGCCATCGACGCGATCGTCGAAGCCGCTGACATTGCCGCTTCACGCACCGCGCGCGCCAGTCCGCAAACCCTGCGCAATACCTATGCGGCGGAATTGTTCGAGAACGACGTGCAGCCCGAGCAAGTCGGCCAATGGCTCGGCTTCATACAGCCGATCTCGTCAAATCGGCTGCATCGCGCCTGGAAAACCTGGCACGATGAACTGCTCGCAGGTGAGCACGTCACCGGGCACGAATCTCACTGATGAAACGTGCGCTGCTCACGATCTCCGGATACGTGAGCAGCCTTGAGCGGCGCGGCTTCACCCATTCTTGATTCCCGCAAACCCTCACCTTTTATATCCCGAACAGGCTCACCTTTAGCCACACAGCCGCATCGGTCGCGATCAGCTGCGGCGGAAACGTGAGACCGCCTCAAAGCGGGAAGGCCATGTTCCCGACGCGTGGTTGCATTCCGGACACGACACCTCGAAGCCAACGTCGCCATGCGACAGTTCAGGCTCGCCGTTGCAGCGCGGGCATTGAGCCGGCAGCGGAACATGGTGATCGATCGCCGTTCCGATGACGGAAAACGCGTTGCCATCGAGCGTGCCAGCGTCGGCGAGACGCTGGATCAATGCGGCAACCTCCGGGGTCATGTTGCGATTCCGGCGCAACGTATTCACTTCACGCGTCGCTGCCTCCAGTTCGTCGCTCTGGCTGCGCAACTGTTCGTCGAGACGATCGGCGCGCGCCTTGGCGGCACTCAGTTGCTGCAGGAAATCGAATTCCTTCCGCTGTACGTCGCGCAAGCCGCTCTGGTAGGTCGATGCCATGTTCCGCAGTGAGTCCAGCTCGACCAGCATCGGCTTCACGCGCCGTTCGGCTTCCGCCACGGCATCCTTGATCTGCTGCGCGTAATGTTCAGTGCGCTGCTGCAGCTCGGCTTGCAACGCGTCGATCCTGCCGCGCAGCGCTTCATTTTGCGTGTGCTCGGTCTCGACGCGATGCGTTGCCGCCGCCAGATCCTTTTCCAGACGTTCCACCGTGATGCGCAGCGTCGCTTCGTTGGCTGAGCCGTGCGTCGCTGCCGACGCGATTTGCACCTCGAGTTCCGTCACCCGGGCCTGGAGTTGCGCGTTCCGATCCTCGCTGCGTTCCAGCGAGGACGCCAGCGTTTCCTGACGGATCGTTGCATCGCGTAATTGCTGTGCGGCATAGGCCGCATCGGTACGGACCTGGTCGCGATCGGCATCGAGACTGTCGCGCGCAACCCTCAGCGCTTCTTCATACAGGGCGCCGAGCAGGACACCGGCTTTTTCCTCGACTGCCTTCGGGATTGCAGCGCCCTCCAGCCGCACTTTCGACGCTGACCGGATACGTTCCCAGAAATGATCGATGTCTTTCGGAATGTCGCTGGCGCTGCCGGTCTGAGTGAGATCGCGGACATTGGCGGCGGAGGGGCGTATTCCGAGATCGAAAAACAGCCGCTTGCAGGCATGAAGCGATAGTTCCTGTCGCCGTGCGCCAGCGCTACGCAAGGATTCAAGCTCTTCTCGGATGACTTGACGCATCTCATCGAGGGTCATGACGGGTCTCGCAGATATATAACGTTGCAATCATAACGAATTACGTATTGTCTGATACTGATTTGACGTCAGTGTGGCTGATTTACGTCGAAGTGCACAGGAAGCCGTGCTGTGGGCGTTGAACACCGATCCTGTGGCCCGATTGCGTGAAACAAAGCGAAGAAAATGCGCTAAGTGCTTGTATCTCTATGGTTTTCTTGGCTCTTCAAAAAACTACGGTTGTTTCACATGGAGATCGGTGTGGGTTGGAGGGTCTGTGGAAAACTCGTCGGGGTCTGTCTTGAGAGTATTAGAAGTAAACACCTTTGAACCCTTAGTTAAAAACGTTAACGCCACGGCACAGCCTTATGTAGCAAGGGTTTCCGGCCGAGAAGGTGAAGTTTTACGGGAATCAAGGTGACAACCTTCGGGAGCCGACGTGATGGGGTTCGGGGAACTGCGTGAGCCGTTCCGGGAAAGGTCGTGAGCGGATTCGGGATCACAGTGAATCACAGGATTTTTCACAGGTGAGCGTTTGCAGGGCTGTGTTGCCACGAGATCCCTGCTGTGCCTGATATCCCGGTTTGCGTCCTGTGTTTGCACAGGTGAGGCTTTTCGGGACCTGTGTTTTCTGTCGATTCTGCCCTTCTTTTAAGCAGATTTGGCGAAAGGTGAGATTTCACGGGACTTCGGGCAGATTTGGTGTGAGGATTTCCGGGAGCCGGACGCTGTTTTGCACAGGAAAACGCCCTTTCAGCGCTTTCGACTGTGCAAAGGTGAGCTTTTTCAGGAGGGGAATCAGGGTTTTCCTGCTCTGATCGGTGTGAGGTGAGATTTTTCGGGATCCTGGCTGTGATGGTGCTGCACAGCTGAAAGGTGAGGTTTTTCGGGAACGGATTTTGCCTGCAAAATGCTCACAGGTGAGGCTTTTCGGGAATAGTGGGTGTCCACTTACCTTGGAAAGCCCGTCAGAGCTACATGGTGAGGCCATTTTCCTGGACAAATTTTCGGCAAAGGTGAAGCTTTTCGGGATCGATCTGGCGATTGTCGGACGAATAGGATCCTGCAAAAGGTGAGGATATTCGGGAGCATGCAACGGGAGTGAGCTTCTGTGGAATTCGCACTTAAGTATCGGAGGACATTGAGTTTTTTGAAATTTCGGGGGCGACGGTGAGGCTTTTCGGGATACTCGTCGTCGACGTGTTTTGCGTGACTTTCAAGGCAAGGTGAGTGTTTACGGGAGGCTCGGATTGCCAGTCCCGTGTGGGCCGGGCTTCTGTCGGCATTTGCATTTCCCTGAACCCGGCAACAAAGGTGAGGTTTTTCGGGAGACTGTGCCGACTGCGCGCTGTACAATGCGCGCCCTGCCTGCGAAACCGCTTACCGGCGTGGTGTCGGCGCGTGCAAATACTGTGCCGTGCAGAGGCTGTGGCGGCATTTGCGCGGCACGTTATCCCGCGTTTCGCGCAATGCGTGCACTGGGCGGCCAGCCGTGCCTGTACATGCATACAGGCGATGCGTTTCGCGCGCGGAGCGGCGGATGAGGTGCGGCGATCGTGTGTTCGTGCCTCACGAAACGCACGTAGCAAATTTGCGACACCTGTCACAGGTGAGCCGATACGGGAAGCGAAGACGCACCGACTGTGCATCGCCGAAAACGGGCCGATCCCGCCTGTCCCGCGACGCGTAAAGGTGAGTACAATGCGCGGCGATTCCGGACTGGTGAGCCTTTCCGGGAGTGTCTGGGGTGAGTGCGGTGCCGTAAACCGGCTTCACCGGCATACGGTGAGCATGTCGTTCTGGACGCGCATCACCACAAGCGCTATCCTTCCGGAAACTTTCCCTCCGACCCGACGCATGGCCACGAAGCGCGCCAAAAAAACCGATGTGGATGTGGTGAGTGCCAGTTCAGCCGAATTGCGCAAGGCCGTCGAGGCAATCGCAATTCAGCCGAAAAGCGGCAAGATCACCCTC
>NZ_JAHACR010000161.1 GCF_018375725.1 Burkholderia sp.
ACTTACCGCCCATGTTCGGGCCGGTAATCAGCAGCAGCTTGCGGTCGGCGGTCAGCGTGCAATCGTTCGCGATGAACTGCTCGACCTGCGCTTCGACGACCGGGTGGCGGCCTTGCTCGATCACGATGCCGATATCGTCGGAAAATTCCGGTGCGACCCAGTCGAGCGAGCGCGCGCGCTCCGCGAATGCGGCGAGCACGTCCAGTTCGGCGAGTGCCGACGCGACACGCTGGCATTCGGGGATGAACGGCAGCAACGACTGCAGGAGTGCGTCGTATAGCGCGCGTTCGCGTGCGAGCGCGCGCTCCTGCGCCGACAGCGCCTTGTCCTCGAACGTCTTCAGTTCGGGTGTGATGTAGCGCTCGGCATTCTTCAGCGTCTGGCGGCGGCGGTAATCGTCGGGCACCTTGTCGGTCTGCCCGCGCGTGACCTCGATATAGAAGCCGTGAACCTTGTTGTATTCGACGCGTAGGTTCGCGATGCCGGTGCGCGTGCGCTCGCGCGCTTCGAGATCGATCAGGAACTGCCCGCAGTTCTCCGAAATGTCGCGCAGTTCATCGAGCTCCGCGTCGTAGCCGCGGGCGATGACGCCGCCGTCGCGCACCATCGCGGCGGGCTCCGCCGCAATCGCATGCGTCAGCAGATCGAGGCACTCCGCGGGCGGCACGAGCGCGGCGTCGAGGCGGGCGAGCGCGTCAGCGGCGCCGACGATCGTGCTGATGCGCTCGCGCAGCGCCGGCAGCGTGGCGAACGTGTCGCGCAGGCTCGACAAGTCGCGCGGACGTGCGGACAGCAACGCGAGGCGACCGGTGATCCGTTCGACGTCGGCGATCTGCCGAAGTGCGCTGCGCAGGGCGTCGAGGCTCGCATTCGCAGGCGCGTCGAGGAGTGCGCCGATTGCCTGCTGGCGCGATTGCGCGGAGACCGATGCGCGCGGCGTATGATGCAGCCAGTGACGCAGCAGGCGGCTTCCCATCGTCGTGCAGCAGGTGTCGAGCAGCGAGTACAGCGTCGGCGATTCGGTGCCGCGCAGCGTTTCGGTCAGTTCGAGATTGCGGCGTGTAGCCGGATCGAGGCCGATGTATTCGGTTTCATTCTCGACCTTCAGGCTGCGCACGTGCCGCAGTTGCTGGCCCTGCGTGGCCGCCGCGTACAGCAGCAGCGCGCCGGCCGCGCCGCACGCGCTGGTCAGCGAGTGGGCACCGAAGCCTTCGAGGCTCGCGACGTCAAGCTGGTCGCACAGGCGCTGCGTGCCCGATGCGATGTCGAAGTGCCATGCCGGGACGCGCCTGAATGCGCCGGCGCCGGGCGGTACGGTGTCGTCGGCCGCGTCGGCGCTCAGGATTTCGGCGGGGCGGATGCGCTCGAGCGCTGCGCCGAGCTGGTCGGGGGCGATTTCGGCAAGCCGCAACGCGCCGCTGGCGAGGTTCAGCCAGGCCAGGCCGATATTGACCGCGACGCCGCGCTTGTTGTGTCCGGTGCACATCGCGAGCAGGTAGACGTCGCTCTTGTCGGACAGCAGCGCGGCATCCGTCAGCGTGCCCGGTGTCACGACACGCACCACCTTGCGTTCGACCGGGCCCTTCGAGGTTGCCGGGTCGCCGATCTGCTCGCAGAGCGCGACCGATTCGCCCATCTTGACGAGCTTTGCCAGGTACTGCTCGACCGCATGGTGCGGCACGCCGGCCATCTTGATCGGATTGCCGGCCGACGCGCCGCGTTGCGTGAGCGTCAGGTCGAGCAGGCGGGCGGCTTTTTCGGCGTCCTCGAAGAACAGCTCGTAGAAGTCGCCCATTCGGTAGAAGACGAGCGTGTCGGGATGGTCGGCCTTGATGCGCAGGTACTGCTGCATCATCGGCGTGTGCTGAGCGAGCCCGGCGGAGAGTGCGTCGTCGGTCTGAATGGCCATCGTGCGAATGTGTGCGTGTCCGAAATTGGAGGTGAGTTTACCGCGTCGGGAGCGGACCGGAAGCCGGCCGGACGGCCAATATGGCGCGACGGCCCGGAAACGGCGACGGCCCGGGCCGCGCGGGGCGGACACGGGCCGTCTGGCAATACGCGGCGGCGTTATTCCGCAGCCGGCTGAACGTGGCTGTAACGGCTCAGGATCGGGATCATCTGCGCGTAGATCTTCGGGTTCGCCGCGACGATTTCACGGCGATCGAGAAAGTCGGCATCGCCGGTGTAGTTGCCGACGAGGCCGCCCGCCTCGGTGATCAGCAGGCTGCCTGCCGCGACATCCCAGATGCTGACGCCTTGCTCGAAGAAGCCGTCGAGACGCCCCGCCGCGACGTTCGCGAGATCGAGCGCAGCCGCGCCCGGACGGCGCAGGCTCGTGCATGCCTGCGTCATTTCGGCGAAGAGGCGCACGTAGGCGTCGAGGCCGTCCTTTTCGCGGAACGGGAAGCCGGTGCCGATCAGCGCGTCCGTGAGACGGTCGCGGCGGCCGACGCGGATCCGGCGGTCGTTCAGGTAGGCGCCGCGACCACGTGTCGCGGTAAACAGGTCGTTGTTGTTGGGATCGTAGACGACTGCCTGCGTCACGACGCCCTTGTGCGCGAGCGCGATCGACACGCAGTAGTACGGGAAGCCGTGGATGAAGTTGGTCGTGCCGTCGAGCGGATCGATGATCCACTGGAATTCGGACTGGTTGTCCGATTCGCCCGACTCTTCGGCGAGGATCGCGTGATCGGGGTAGGCGTTCTTCAGCGTCTCGATGATCGCGTCTTCCGCGGCCTTGTCCACTTCGGTGACGAAATCGTTGTGCTGCTTCTTGCGGATCTCGATCAGGTCGAGATCGAGCGAGGCGCGATTGATGATCTGTCCGGCGCGGCGCGCAGCCTTGACAGCGATATTGAGCATGGGATGCATGAGCCTGGATCCTGTAGCCGGCGGCAAATGGCCGCCACGAAAGTGGAACAACCCGACCGAAACGGCGCGAGCGCGCTTCGGCGAGATGAGACGCGAATTGACAAAGAACGACTCGCGTGCGGTAAGCCGCGACGCGGTAAGGGCATGATTTTACCCGACTTTCGCCGATTCATTACAGAGGAAATGCGGGGAAACCCCACTGGCCGTCCGGACGGGTAGGTTTGTGGGGGCGTTGGCGATACCATACCGCCATTCTGGTGAATCGAGTCGTATGGTGTTGAAATACTTGCAGAAACCCGCTGCGCTGTCCGCCGCAAGCGCACCTCAGTCGTCCGGGCCGCTCCGCGGCGGCTTTACATCCACCCGCTTCGTGCTCGTCGAGCCGAGCCATCCCGGCAATGTCGGCGCGGCCGCGCGCGCGTTGAAGACGATGGGGTTCTCGCGGCTCGTGCTGGTCGCGCCGCGCGTGCCGCACGTGCAAAGCGATCCGGAGGCGATCGCGATGGCGAGCGGCGCGGACGACGTCCTGGCGTCCGCGCACGTCGTGCTGACGCTCGGCGATGCACTGTCCGGCGTGCACTGGTCGATCGCGCTGACCGCGCGCTCGCGCGAATACGGGCCGCCGCGCCTCGCGCCGCGGGCGGCGGCCGGCGAGGCGTGCCGGCAGGTCGGCGCGGGTGACATTGCACTCGTGTTCGGCAACGAGCGGACCGGGCTGTCGAACGAGCACGTCGAATTGTGCAACGCGCTCGCCCATATCCCGGCCAATCCCGCCTACAGTTCGCTGAATCTCGCGCAGGCGGTGCAGGTGCTCGCATACGAGCTGCGCATCGCGTTCATCGAGGAGGCCGGCGTGCCGCAGCGGGAGGAGACGGGCATGCTCGCGCAGAGCGATGAGATCGAACGGATGTACGTGCACCTCGAGAATGCGTTGATTGCGCTCGATTTTCTCGATCCGCGCAATCCGAAGAAGCTGATGCCGAGGCTGCGGCGCCTGTTCGCGCGCACCGGACTGGAGCGCGAGGAGGTGAATATTCTGCGCGGCATCGCGAAGCATATCCTGCTGAAATCCCGCCCGCCGGAAGGTGGCGCATAGCGGGCAGCGACCGAATACCCGCACCGGCGGCGGGGTGAAGGGGCGGCGTCGTGCGGGCGTGTGCGGCTCGACCTACAATCGCCGGACATCATAAGCAATGCAGCCGGCGCGATAAGGGCCGGCCAGCGCCGGCGATGTGCGCCGGTCATTCCTCCCGGATCAGATCATGTTCACGAGACTGCGCGAAGACGTTGCGACGATTCGCGAGCGCGACCCCGCCGCTCGCAGCGCCTGGGAAGTCCTGACCTGCTATCCAGGGCTGCACGCGCTCGTGCTGCATCGAGTCGCACATGCATGCTGGCGCGCGAAGCGCTTCTGGATCGGACGTTTCGTATCGCAGCTCGGCCGCTTCCTGACCGGCATCGAGATCCATCCGGGGGCGACGATCGGCAGGCGCGTATTCTTCGATCACGGCATGGGCGTCGTGATCGGCGAGACTGCGATCGTTGGCGACGACTGCACGATTTATCAAGGCGTGACGCTGGGCGGCACGTCGCTGACGCGCGGGGCGAAACGTCATCCGACGCTCGAGGCAGGCGTGATCGTTGGCGCGGGCGCGAAGGTGCTTGGCGGATTCACGATCGGCGCCGGTGCGAAGATCGGCTCGAACGCGGTGGTCGTGAAGCCGGTGCCGGCAGGCGGCACCGCAGTCGGTAACCCGGCGCGCATCGTGATGCCGGCCCGGCCGAAGGCGGAGCCGGCGCGTGCGACGTTCTCCGCGTACGGCATCACGCCGAATGCCGACGATCCGATGTCGCTCGCGGTTCACGGGTTGATCGACCACGCGGAGAAGGAAAGCCGGCGGGTCGACGAGATCGTTGCGGCGCTCGAACGGCTGGGCGCGCATCTGGAGTCGCTGCAAGGCGTCGATGCCGCACGTCTCGATCTGCACCACCTGTCGGCGGTGCTGGAGGGCAGGGCGGTCGAGCGCCAGCCCTGAGCGGTGTCGTAGTGTGGCGCCCGCCGGTTCAGCCGAGCGGCAGGGCGTGGATGCCTTCCGCATCGACACGCAGGTAGCCGCCGCGCGGCGTGCCGTGATCGAGATCCCAGTCCGGCAGCACCCAGCGCACGCCGTCCGGCTCGAGATGGCGGGCGGGGCGGTGCGTGTGGCCGTGGATCATCACGCTCGCGCGGCTGCGCTTGAACAGCGCGGCAACGCCTTCGCGCGTGACGTCGTAAATCGGGGAGTGCGGGCGTGTCCGGCCGGCTTCGCTGTTTGCGCGCATGCGCTCGGCGAGCGCGCGGCGCCAGCGGAACGGGCACGCGAGGAACAGCCACTGCGCGGCGCGGTTGCGCGCGATGCACCTGAAACGCTGATAGCCGCGGTCGGCCGTGCATTGCGCGTCACCGTGTGCGAGCACGATGCGCTGGCCGAACGCCATGATGAGCGCCGGGTCGGGCAGCAGGGTCGCCCCGGCCGCCTTCATGAAGCGTTTGCCCAGCAGGAAATCGCGGTTGCCGTGCATCACGTAGAGCGCGATGCCCCGTTCGGGAAGCGTGCGCAGCAGCCCGGCCATGCGCTTGGCGAACGGATCGGCGTCGAGTATGTCGTCGCCGATCCAGTATTCGAACAGGTCGCCGAGGATGAACACCGAATCGGCGCTATCCGCGGTGTATTGCACGAAATGCTCGAACGCGGCGACCGTCTTCGGGATCGCCTCGCTCAGGTGCAGATCGGACAGAAACAGAAACGGGCGGGCGGCCTGCGCGTACTCGCGCTCGCCAGGCACACCCGCGGAGACGCTTCGCGGCGGCGTTTCCTGCAACATCGAAGTGCCTCCGTATCCGTTCGTCAGACGACGACTGCCTTTTCGATCACGACGTCGTCGGTCGGGACATCCTGATGGAAGCCCATGTTGCCCGTCTTCACGCCCTTGATCTTGTCGACGACATCCTGGCCTTCGACGACCTTGCCGAACACCGCATAGCCCCAGCCTTGCGGCGTCGGCGACGAGTGGTTCAGGAAGTCGTTGTCGTTGACGTTGATGAAGAACTGGGCGGTCGCCGAGTGCGGATCGTTCGTGCGCGCCATCGCGATCGTGTATGTGTCGTTCTTCAGGCCGTTGTTCGCCTCGTTGTCGATCGGCGCGTCGGTCGGCTTCTGCTTCAGGCCCGGCTCGAAGCCGCCGCCCTGGATCATGAAGCCATTGATGACGCGGTGGAACACCGTGCCGTCGTAGTGGCCCTTCTTCACGTAATTCAGGAAGTTCTCGACCGTCTTCGGCGCTTTTGCAGCGTCGAGTTCGAGCTTGATGACGCCGTGGTTCGTGTGCAGTTCAACCATGATGAATTCCTCTGTTGACGCGGTTTAAATGGCACGCGGCCGGTCGTGCGACGCGGCCGCGCGAGACGCCGGAATGATCCGGCCGAAATTATTTCGAAACGACGCTGGCCGATTCGATGACGATCTGCTGTTCCGGCACGTCGCGCATCGGGCCGCGCGACGTGGTCGGTGCAGATTCGATCTTCTTGACGACATCCATGCCCGACACGACCTTGCCGAACACCGCGTAGCCGTTGCCGTCCGGATTCGGATAGTCGAGGCCGGCATTGTCGACCGTATTGATGAAGAACTGCGCGGTCGCCGAATTCGGGTCGCTCGTGCGTGCCATCGCGATCGTACCCGTCGCGTTCTTCAGGCCGTTCCTGCTCTCGAGCGGGATCGGCGCGCGAGTCGGCTTCTCGTCGAAGTTGGTCTTGTAGCCGCCGCCCTGGATCATGAAGCCCTTGATCACGCGGTGGAACACCGTGCCGTTGTACTGGCCGGCCTTGACGTAATCGAGGAAGTTGGCAACCGTCTTCGGCGCCTTCTCCGGATACAGCTCGACGCGGATGTCGCCCTGCGAGGTCTTCAACTGCACGACGGGGTGCGCAGTGGCCGTTTGCGAGAATGCCGGAGCGCTCGCGAGGAGGGCGGCGCTGCCAAGCGCCAGCAACAGACGTTTCATGACGATCCTCAGGTTGGATGGGTGAAGCCGTGCGCGCCGCTTATCGCGATGGCGCAGTGTAGGGCGCCGTCATCAGGCCGGACGGCCCGCCGAACTGGAACGTCGGTGACAGCGGCAGCGTCGTGGCCGATGCGTTCGCGGCCGCGCGATCCGTATGCGCGCGCGGCGACGGCGCGGCGGCGCGGGAGCCTGCCGGCGGCTGGGGCGGCGTGATGATCCTCTGCAGGTCGGCGAGGCGCTGCGCGGTCGGGCCGCTCGTGCGGCCGAGCGACTGTGCGCGCTTGTACGATTCGGCCGCGAGGCGCAGGTACAGGTCGCCGAGGTTCTCGTATGCGAGCGTGTAGCCCGGGTTGGCCTGCGTCGCGGTGACGAGCGCGGCGCGCGCCTCGTCGTAGCGGCCATGCTTGGCGTAGAGCGCTGCGAGGTTGTTGTACGGTTCGGGCAGTTCGGGATACGCCTGCGTGAGTTCGACGAACTGCCGGATCGCATCGTCGTCGCGGTTCAGGCGGGCGAGCACGGTGCCGCGCTTGAACTGCGCCTGCACGTCGCGCGGGTTCGCGGCGATGCGCGCATCCAGTTGCGACAGCGCCTGGCTCCAGTCCTTGCCGGCGATCGACGCGTCGATCCCGGGCGTACCGTCGGTGGGGGCCGCTGCCCGCTGCGCATGGGCCGCGGCGGCCGGCAGCAGCGTCAGCGCGACGCCCATGGCGGCGATCGCAACGAGGGTCGCTGCGCTTTGCGCGCGGCCGCGAGGAGATTTCATAGGCGTAAATCGGAATGTTATACTCCGGGCCATTCTAACAAAACGTCTGCGCGTTCCGGCGAGCGGCAGACAGTCTTTCTTTTGCCTCTCGTGGCCGTCACCGCTGTGCTTGCAGCCTGACCGCCCCATGTGATATCGAGGACACGGCTCGCCGCCGTAGCGGGTGGTCCGACCGGTTAGCATGCAGGGCGAGCTTCGCCAGGGCGGTCTCCTTCGGCTCACGGTTCATCTCTATGGAATCACTGCGCATCTACAACACGCTCGCGCGTGACAAGCAAGTTTTCGTGCCGCGCCAGCCCGGCGAAGTGCGGATGTACGTATGCGGGATCACCGTCTACGACTATTGTCACGTGGGCCACGCGCGCATGATGGTCGTGTTCGACCTGGTGCAGCGCTGGCTGCGCGCGCTCGGCTATCGAGTCACGTATGTGCGCAACATAACCGATATCGACGACAAGATCATCCGCAGCGCGGTCGAAAACGGCGAGTCGATCAAGTCGCTGACCGACCGCTTCATTGCCGCGATGCATGAGGATGTCGATGCGCTCGGCGTCGAGCGTCCGGACGTCGAGCCGCGCGCGACCCAGTTCATCCCGCAGATGCTCGGGATGATCGAGACGCTCGAGGCGAACGGCTACGCCTATCAGGCGAAGGACGGCGACGTCAATTACTCGGTGCGCAAGTTCGCGAACTACGGAAAGCTGTCGGGCAAGTCGCTCGACGACCTGCGCGCGGGCGAGCGTGTGGCCGCGAACGACGCGAAGGAAGATCCGCTGGATTTCGTGCTGTGGAAGCGCGCGAAGCCCGAGGAGCCGGCCGACACGTCGTGGGATTCGAAGTACGGCGCCGGGCGTCCGGGCTGGCATATCGAATGCTCGGCGATGGGCTGCACGCTGCTCGGCGATCACTTCGACATCCACGGCGGCGGTCAGGATCTGCAGTTCCCGCACCACGAGAACGAAATTGCGCAGAGCGAAGGCGCGACCGGCCAGACATTCGTCAATTACTGGATGCACAACGGCTTCGTGCAGATCGACAGCGAGAAGATGTCGAAGTCGCTCGGCAATTTCTTCACGATTCGCGAAGTGCTCGAGAAGTACGATGCCGAGGTCGTGCGCTTCTTCATCGTGCGCACGCATTACCGGTCACCGCTCAACTACAGCGATGTGCATCTCGACGATGCGCGCGCGTCGCTGACACGGCTTTACACCGCCCTGAAGGACGTCGCGCCGGATGCGGGCGCACTCGACTGGAACGAACCCCACGCGCAGCGCTTCGCCGCCGCGATGAACGACGACTTCAATACGCCGGTCGCGGTCGCGGTTCTGTTCGAGCTGGCGGGTGAAGTGAACCGCACGCGCGACGCGGCGCTCGCGCGCCAGCTGAAGCAACTGGCCGGACTGCTCGGCTTGCTCGGCCGGGAGCCGCGCGCGTTCCTGCAGCACGCAGCGGGCGCGGCGCAGGAAGGCGGTCTGTCGGCCGACGAGATCGACGCGCAGATCGCCGCGCGCGGCGCGGCGAAGCAGGCGAAGAACTATGCCGAAGCGGACCGGATTCGGGCGGCATTGCTCGAAGCGGGTATCGCGCTTGAAGACAAGCCGGGTGGATCGACCGAATGGCGTCGCGTATGAGCGCGCCGCGCCTTTCCATTGATCGATTCGCCGGGTAGGAG
>NZ_JAHACR010000550.1 GCF_018375725.1 Burkholderia sp.
GTGGCTCATCGTCGAGATTCCCGAGGCGCTCGCGCTGGGCGTACAACCCGGTATGACCGTCGATGCGACGTTCGCAGGCGACCCGACACAACACTTCAACGGTCGCATCCGCGAAATCCTGCCGGGCATCAGCACCACCAGCCGCACGCTCCAGGCGCGTCTGGAAATCGACAACGCCGGATTCAAGCTGACGCCGGGCATGCTGATGCGCGTGCGCGTTGCCGGCCAGAAGGCTGTCTCGCGACTGCTGGTGCCCTCCGAAGCCGTGATCACAACGGGCAAGCGCTCGGTCGTCATCGTAAAGAACGGCGACGGGCGCCTTCAGCCGGCGACGGTTACCGTGGGCAATGACATTGGCAACGAAACCGAGGTGCTGAGCGGCCTGAACGACGGCGACACCGTTGTCGCGTCCGGCCAGTTCCTGATCGATTCCGAAGCGAGCCTGAAGTCCGTTCTGCCGAGGCTGGAGGGCAGCACGGGGGCAAGCGCAAGCGCACCGGCGTCCGCACCCGCCGTCGCAGCACAAACGTACGAGACCACCGGCAAGGTCGAAAAAGTGACCGCTGCGGACATCACGTTCTCCCATCAACCCGTGCCGGCGCTCGGCTGGGGCGCGATGACGATGGCGTTCAACAAGCCCGCTCCCGATGCCTTCCCCGACGTCAAGGCCGGACAGACGGTGCACTTCGTCTTCAAGCAGTCGGATGAGGGCTACCAGTTGACGAAGGTCGAACCGGTCGGAGGCGTGCAATGATTGCCCGGCTCATCCGATGGTCCATCCACAACCGTTTCCTGGTGCTGCTCGCGACTGTACTCATGACCGGTTGGGGCCTCTACTCGGTCGCCGAGACGCCGCTCGACGCACTGCCCGACCTGTCCGATACACAGGTCATCATCAAGGCATCGTATCCGGGCAAGGCGCCGCAGGTTATCGAGGACCAGGTCACCTACCCGCTCACGACGACGCTGCTCGGCGTGCCGGGCGCAAAGACCATTCGCGCGTACTCGTCGTTCGGCGATGCGTTTGTCTACGTGCTGTTCGACGACAAGACCGACCAGTATTGGGCACGT
>NZ_JAHACR010000162.1 GCF_018375725.1 Burkholderia sp.
GAGACCGCCGCCCGGGAATCCCGCGAGCACGGCGGCATCGCCTGCGAACGTCATGCCGGCCGACACGCGCAGGTTCAGCGGCACCGCGCGGTTGCGGTAGTTCCACTTCTGCTCGCCCGTCTGCGCCGCGAATGCAATGACCTGTCCGTCGATCGTGCGAACGATCACGAGCCCGTTGCCGACGAGCGGCGGCGAGAAGACCTCGCCCTGCACGGTGGCTTTCCACAGGAGCTTGCCGTCCGGGCCGAGCACGAACACGCCACCCTTGAGCGCGCCGACCGCAGTCAGGTTGCCGTCGCTGCCGACACCGGCCGACAGATCCGAATCCAGCTTGGTACGCCAGACTTGTTCGCCGGTCTTCGCATCGATCTTCTCGACCGAGCCGTTCTCGCCCGCCACGTACACCGCGTCGCCGACCGCGACCGGCGAAAACAGATAGCGTCCGCCCTTGCCGACACTCGCCTTCCAGATCTGTTGCACGTCGAGGACGGGTTTGATCTCGGTCAGCGGCGTCGGCACGCGACGCGCGTCCTTCGACGACGAGCAGGCCGCCAGTGTCAGCACGGCCGCCGCGCAGGCAACGGGCACAGCGTAACGTTTCAGCAAATTCATCGATTAGCGAAGCAAAGTTAAGAGGTTGATCGGGCAGCGGCTCAGCCGCCCAGCGCATCCAGCTTGAACTGGACGAGCTGGCGCGCCGACATGTCTTCCTTCGGCAGGCTGTCCAGCGCCACCTTGTATGCGGCGCGTGCATCGTCCGGCTTGCCCTGCGCGGCGAGCAGATCGCCACGACGGTCAGCCACCAGGCCCTTGAATGCATCGACCGGCTCGCCTGACAACAGCGCAAGGCCCGCGTCGTATGCTTTCTCGTCGAGCAGCAGCGATGCGAGACGCAACTTCGCGATCTGCTTGTACTCGGCGTCCTGCGCGTGATCGGCGGCCCACTGCAGCTGCGCTTTCGCGCCGGCGGTGTCGCCCGCGCCATAGAGCACCTTCGCCGCCGCCAGTGCGGTCATCTGCGCATAAGGCGTGCGACCGTATTTGTCTTCCATGTCGGCTGCGGCGCGTGCCATCGTCGTCTTGTCGTTCGACGCGGCGGCCTTCTGCACCTGCTCGTACAGCCCGGCCGCCTGGGCGGCCTGGCGACGCTGCCAGAAATTCCAGCCGTTGAAACCCGCCGCGACGACGAGCGCCGCGAGTACGATCCACGTGGCGAGGTTGCCCCAACGGGCCCACCACGCCTTGAGACTTTCAATCGATTCTTGTTCGTCGTGATAACTCATCGGCGAGCGATTCCTTCCTGTTCAGGCCTTTCTTGTCGAGCCAATCCCGGTGCGATCAGTCGTCGCCGTCATCGGCGGATGCAACCATCGCATTGATTAGGAATTCGGTCAAGTTTTCGACAGGTACGGTCTGCTGAAGGTTCTTCTCGCCATCCGCGCCGGCGCCACGCAGCGCTTTCACGCCCGCCGTGCCGTTCGCGACCTCTTCTTCGCCGAAGATCACCGCGAATGACGCGCCGCTCGCATCGGCGCGCTTCATCTGCGACTTGAAGCTCGCCGGCGCGCCGTCGGCGCTGCAGTTGAAAATCACGTCGAGGCCGGTGTCGCGCAGCCGCTCGGCAACGATGAACGCCTGCTCGCGCGCCGCCTCGCCCTGATGCACGACGTACACGTCGACACCCTCCTGCTCGGGCGCGAGTTGCGCTTCCTTCAGCAACTCGAGGATGCGCTCGATGCCCATCGCCCAGCCGCACGCGGCGGTCGGCTTGCCGCCGAGCTGCTCGATCAGCGGATCGTAGCGGCCGCCCGCGGCCACCGTGCCCTGCGCGCCGAGCTTGTCGGTCACCCACTCGAACACGGTCAGGTTGTAGTAGTCGAGACCACGAACCAGACGCGGATTGACGGTGAACGGAATGTTGTTCGCCTTCAGGAGACGCTGCAGCCCTTCGAAATGCGCGCGCGACGCGTCGCCGAGGAAGTCGATCAGCTTCGGTGCGTTCTGCACGATTTCCTGCATCGCAGGGTTCTTCGTGTCGAGCACGCGCAGCGGGTTCGAATAGAGACGGCGTTGCGCATCGGCGTCGAGTGCGTCGACGTGCTGCTCGAGGTACTTGATCAGCTCGACACGGTGCGCCGCGCGCTCTTCGGCGAGGCCGAGCGAATTGATCTCGAGCTTGATGCCGGTCAGGCCGAGGTCGTCCCACAGCCGCTGGCACATCATGATGATTTCGGCATCCGCATCCGGGCCCGCGAAGCCCAGCGCCTCGACGCCGACCTGGTGGAACTGCCGGTAGCGGCCGCGCTGCGGACGCTCGTGACGGAACATCGGCCCGATGTACCACAACCGCTTCGGACCGTCGTACAGCATGTTGTGCTCGATCGCCGCGCGCACGACAGCCGCGGTGTTCTCCGGACGCATCGTCAGATGCTCGCCGTTCAGCGCGTCGGTGAAGCTGTACATCTCCTTCTCGACGATGTCCGTCACCTCGCCGATGCCACGCGTGAAGAGCTGCGTATGCTCGACGATCGGCGTGCGGATGTTCTGGTAGCCGTAGGCGCGCAGCAGCGACTTCACGGTGTCCTCGAAGAACGCCCACAGGCCGGCATCCTGCGGCAGGATGTCGTTCATGCCCTTCACGCCCGTGAGCTTCTCGATCTTGCGTTTCTGTTCAGTCATCGATGTTTCTGTTGACGGATTGAGTTCAGGCCGCGGTGCGGCCGTAAGTGCGTTCGACGTAGTCGCTGACGATCTGCTGGAATTCCTCGGCGATACGTTCGCCGCGCAGCGTCTTGACCTTCTCGCCGTCGATGAAGACGGGAGCGGCCGGATTCTCGCCCGAGCCCGGCAGGCTGATGCCGATGTTCGCGTGCTTCGATTCGCCCGGGCCGTTGACGATGCAGCCCATCACCGCGACGTTCATCGTCTCGACGCCCGGATATTGCTCGCGCCAGACCGGCATCTGCTCGCGCAGGTACGTCTGGATCTGCATCGCGAGCTCCTGGAACAGCGTGCTCGTCGTACGGCCGCAACCCGGGCACGCCACCACCATCGGCGCGAACGAGCGCAGACCCATCGTCTGCAGGATTTCCTGGCCGACGATCACCTCGCCGGTGCGCGACGCGCCCGGCTCCGGCGTCAGCGAGATACGGATCGTGTCGCCGATCCCCTGTTGCAGCAGCACGCCGAGCGCGGCCGTCGAAGCGACGATGCCCTTCGAGCCCATGCCCGCCTCGGTCAGCCCGAGGTGCAGCGCGAAGCCGCAGCGGCGCGCCAGCTCGCGATACACCGCGATCAGGTCCTGCACGCCGCTCACCTTGCACGACAGCACGATGCGGTCGCGGCCGAGACCCAGCTCGACTGCGCGCTCGGCGGAACCGATCGCCGACTGGATCAGCGCCTCGTACATCACGCTTTGCGATTCCCACGGCACGGCGCGCGCGGCATTTTCGTCCATCATGCGTGCGAGCAGATCCTGGTCGAGGCTGCCCCAGTTCACGCCGATACGCACCGGCTTGTCGAACTTGATCGCCGCCTCGATCATCTGCGCGAACTGCGTGTCGCGCTTCGCGCCCTGGCCGACGTTGCCCGGATTGATCAGGTATTTCGACAGCGCTTCCGCGCAACCGGGATAGTCGCGCAGCAGCAGATGGCCGTTGTAATGGAAATCACCGACGAGCGGGACCGTGACGCCCATGCGGTCGAGCTGTTCGCGAATCGACGGCACGGCGGCCGCGGCTTCGGGCGTGTTGACCGTGATGCGCACCAGCTCGGAACCGGCGTTCGCCAGCTCCTTGATCTGGATCGCGGTACCGATCGCGTCGGCCGTGTCCGTGTTCGTCATCGACTGCACGCGCACCGGCGCATCGCCGCCGATCGTCACGAGCTGCCCGCCCCAACGGACATTCACCGCATGTGACACGCGCCGCGGCGCATGCCCGCCGAATACCGGCTCGGTTGAACAAATCTGGCTATTGCGTGGGGATTGAGCTTCGGATTGCATCGATAGATCCATTTACGCGGAATGCGCCGCGGCGCATGAATTGAAAAAGCGCCACACCCTGAGATCCGTTGACGTCAATGCGTCAACCGACCCTCGTTGCGGCGCTTGCCGTCAGGGCAACGTGAACCGCGCCACGTTCCCCCGCGCTGTCGAATATTTTGCCGGATCGACGGACTTTCCGTCGAACGCGACCGAGTCGAGGCCCGCCTTGTTGCCGATCGTAACCTTGAGCGGCGCGTCGCCCGCGACCTGTTTCGTCTCGCCGGCCCGCACCAGCGACGAGAACAGCTCCTTGCCGTTCTTGTCGCGCACGCTGAACCAGCAGTCCTGCTTGACCTTCAGTTCGACCACCGACTGGCCGGCCGCCACCGCGATGCTGGCCGGTTGTGCAGCCGACGCGGCCGGAACCACCGCCGCTGCCGCACTTGCCACCGCCGCGGGCTGGGAAACCGGCGCGACCGCCGCCACGACCTGCGAGGCCGGCGCCGGCATTGCCGGCACGTTCGACGCAGGTCCCTGGCTTGCCGCAACCGCGGCCACGCTGGACGCGCCAGCCTCTTCGACCGTCGGCGCCGATGCCAATTGTGCCGCGGATGCACCTTGCGCAGCGCCGCCCTTGAAGCGTGCCAGCCAGCCCGACGAGTCGCCGCCGGTGTGCCACATCGCCGCGGCGATCACCACGGCGACGGCAGCCGCCGTACCCCACAGCCACGGCCGGTGCCGCGATGTGCCGCCGAGCGGGATCGACACCCGCCCTCGCGGCAGATCCGACCCCGATGATGCCGGCAAGGACAGATCCACTTCCGGCGCGCCACGCTCGCGACGCAAGGCCTGTGCGAACGGCTCGGGATCGACCCCGAGCATCTTCGCGTAGCTGCGCACGACCCCAAGCGCGAACGTCACGCCGGGCAAGTGACTGATATCGCCTGCCTCGAGCGCCCGCAGCTTTTGCGGCGCCACCTTGAGCCGTGCCGACACGTCGTCGACCGTCCAGCCCTTCGCCTCCCGAAGCTGTGCCAGGCGCCCCCCCACGGCCACCAACGATTCCAGTCCAGCCGTTGCCGGTTTTCCGGCATTCGTATCTGCGCCATTTGACGGCTGCGGCTCACTCATCCTTGTCCTCGCGTCGATTCTTCTTCACTGGCGGGCACAACCGGCGCTTGCCGGCCGGCACCCCGTAACCGTCCATACCAGGCGCGGCGCACCATGCGCCGCTGCCGATCGCTATTCGCTTGTTTGACTGCCTGAAGTTTCGGGCATCCCCGTCATACCGCCCGAACTTCGATGATTTTTCCTGCTGCGCCCGTGCGCTCCGCCAGACGCGTGCGATCCTTCACCGCACCGGCCAGTTGGCCGCACGCAGCGTCGATGTCGTCGCCGCGCGTCTTGCGCACCGTCGTGACGACGCCCGCGTCGATGAGCACCTGCGCAAAACGCTTGATCTGCTCCGGCTTCGACCGGATCAACCCCGACTCGGGGAACGGATTGAACGGAATCAGATTGAACTTGCACGGCACGTCGCGCGTAACCGCCAGCAGTTCGCGCGCATGCGCTTCGGTGTCGTTGACGCCGTCGAGCATGCAGTATTCGAAAGTGATGAAGTCGCGCGGCGCGACCTTCAGGTAGCGCTGGCATGCCGCCATCAGCTCGCGAAGCGGATGCTTCTTGTTGAGCGGCACCAGCATGTCGCGCAGCGCATCGTTCGGCGCGTGCAGCGAGACGGCCAGCGCCACCGGCAATTCCTCGCCGAGCCGATCCATCATCGGCACCACGCCGGACGTCGACAGCGTGACCCGGCGGCGCGACAACCCGTACGCGTTGTCGTCGAGCATCAACCGCATTGCGGGCACGACTGCGCTGTAATTCAGAAGCGGCTCGCCCATGCCCATCATCACCACGTTGGTGATCACCCGTTCGGCCTTGCCGTTCGGGCCGGGCGCGCGACCGAGCGAGGCGCGCAATGCAAATTCGGCCATGCGCAGCTGACCGATGATTTCAGCAGTCGACAGATTGCGGGAGAAACCCTGCTTACCCGTCGAGCAGAAGCGGCAATTTACCGCACATCCGGCCTGCGACGACACGCACAGCGTGCCGCGCGTCTCTTCCGGGATGAAGACGGTTTCGACCGCGTTGCCGTTTCCGACGTCGATCAGCCACTTGCGCGTGCCGTCCCCGGAAACGTGATCGCTGACGATATCCGGCATCGCGATCGTCGCGCGCCCCTTGAGTTTTTCCCTCAAGGATTTCGCGAGATCGGTCATGCCGTCGAAATCGCCAGCGTTGTACTGATGGATCCAGCGCTGCAATTGCTTGGCGCGGAACGGCTTCTCGCCAAGGCTGCCGCAGTACGCGACAAGGCCCTCGGCATCGAAGTCGAGAAGATTGACGGAAGTTTCGCTCGTCATGGTGTCCTGCCTTGCCGCGTGCGCTGAATCCTGCCTGCCTGAATTGTCAGCCAGTGCTTAACGCGAGTAAACGTTCATTCCCGGGAAGAAGAACGCCACTTCGACGCTCGCCGTTTCCGGCGCGTCCGAGCCGTGCACCGCATTCGCGTCGATGCTGTCGGCGAAGTCCGCGCGGATCGTGCCCTTCTCCGCCTTCTTCGGATCCGTCGCGCCCATCAGGTCGCGGTTTTTCAGGATCGCGTTCTCGCCTTCCAGAACCTGGATCATCACCGGACCCGAGATCATGAACTCGACGAGATCCTTGAAGAACGGACGCTCTGCGTGAACTGCGTAGAACTTCTCCGCCTCAGCGCGCGACAGGTGCGCCATGCGCGCTGCGATGATCTTCAGGCCAGCGCCTTCGAAACGGCTGTAGATCTGGCCGATCACGTTCTTTGCCACCGCATCCGGCTTGATGATCGACAGGGTGCGCTCGATTGCCATAAAAACTCCAAAAAATTAAGACGTTACAGACCCAAATGAATCCACTATTGTAGCACGATCCTGTGTATCATTGCGATTGAACCCTTACACCAGCGAAAGGTTCCAATTCCATCGTTTTGCGTCGGCTCGGCATTGAAACCTCGCGGCGCGGAACGTATCTTAGGCATAGCTGCTCCGGCCTGGCGCGCCGTCCTCTGCGCGCGCCAAGCCGGCCCCGGACGCCCTTGCGTTCACTGTCAGGAGAAACCATGAACGATTATCCGTACAACTTCGGCCGCGGTGGCTCCATCAGCACCGTCGAGGTCCGCAACCGCGTGCTGCGCAACACCTACTGGCTGCTCGCACTGTCGATGATCCCGACCGTGCTGGGCGCGTGGATCGGCGTCGCGACCGGCTTTTCGCTGTTTGCGGCCACCAGCCCGGCGATGAGCCTGCTCGCTTTCTTCGCCATCGCATTCGGCTTCATGTTCGCCATCGAGCGCACCAAGAACAGCAGCGCCGGCGTATTCGTCCTGCTCGGCTTCACGTTCTTCATGGGCCTGATGCTGTCGCGCCTGCTCAGCTTCATCCTCGGCTTCTCGAACGGCCCGTCGCTGATCATGCTCGCGTTCGGCGGCACCGGCATCATCTTCGCCGCGATGGCGACGATCGCCACCGTCAGCAAGCGCGACTTCTCGGGCCTGGGCAAGTGGCTGTTCATGGGCGTGCTCGTGATCCTGCTCGCCGGCGTCGCCAATGTGTTTCTGCAACTGCCGGCGCTGATGCTCACCGTGTCCGTGCTGGCGATCGTGATTTTCTCCGCATACATGCTGTTCGACGTGCAGCGCGTCGTCAACGGCGGCGAGACGAACTACATCACCGCGACGCTCGCGATCTACCTCGATCTGTACAACGTTTTCACCAATCTGCTTGCCCTGCTCGGCATCTTCGGCGGCAACCGCAACTGAAGCCTGCGCGCAGCATGAAAAAACCGGCCCGCGGGCCGGTTTTTTTACGTCCGCGACCGGCGCAGTCAGTCGCGCTCGAACAACGCAATGGATTCGACGTGCGACGTGTGCGGGAACATGTTGACGACACCCGCGCCCTTCAGCCGGTAACCGGCTTCGTGCACGAGCAGGCCCGCATCGCGCGCAAGTGTCGACGGATTGCATGACACATAGACGATGCGCTTCGGCAGCGGGCCTTCACCACTCTGTGCGATGTCCGCAAGCGCCTTCGACACCGCAAGCGCACCCTCGCGCGGCGGATCGATCAGGAACTTGTCGAACGCGCCCAGCGCCCGGATGTCGTCGGCCGTCACTTCGAACAGGTTCCGGCATGCGAACGAGGTGTGGCCGTCGACACCGTTCTCACGCGCATTCGCGAGCGCGCGCGTCGTCAGCGTCTCGCTGCCCTCGATGCCCACCACCTCGCGCGACAGGCGCGCGAGCGGCAGCGTGAAATTGCCGATCCCGCAGAACAGATCGAGCACGCGGTCGTTGCGCGCCGGCGCCAGCAGACGCAGTGCGCGACCGACCAGCACACGATTGATCTGATGATTGACCTGGGTGAAGTCCGTCGGCTTGAACGGCATGCGGATGCCGAATTCGGGCAGCGTGTAGTCGAGTTGCACGTCGAGCGGATAGAACGGCGTCACCGTATCCGGGCCCTTCGGCTGCAGCCAGAACTGCACCTTGTGCTCATCGGCGAACGCGCGCAGGAGCGCCTCGTCGGCTGCATTGATCGGCTCCAGCACGCGCAGCACGAGCGCCGTGACCTGCGAACCGACCGCGAGCTCGATCTGCGGCATGCGATCGCGGATCGATAGACCCTCGACCAGCCGGCGCAGCGGCACCAGCATCGCGGAGACATGCGGCGGCAGCACCTCGCAGCTCGTCATGTCGGCAACGTAGCTGCTCTTCCGCTCGTGGAAACCGACCAGCACGCCGCCCTTTTTCACGACGTTGCGCACGGTCAGCCGCGCGCGGTAACGGTAACCCCACGACGGGCCGTGAATCGGCGCGAACATCGTTTCGGCGCGCAGCTTCGCGAGATGCCACAGGTTGTCCTCGAGCACGCGCTGCTTGATCGCGACCTGCGCGCGCATGTCGAGGTGCTGCATCGAACAGCCGCCGCATACGCCGAAGAATTTGCATTTCGGCTGCGTGCGCATCACGCTCGGGCGCAGAATATCGACAACCTGAGCCTGTTCGTAGCTCGGCTTGCGGCGGAAGCTCGAATAGGTCACGCGTTCGCCGGGCAGCGCACCCTCGACGAAGATGACCTTGCCCGGCTCGCCGTCCTCGGTCGTCACACGGCCGACACCGCGCGCTTCCATGTCGAGCGATTCTATCTCGAAAACCGGGGCGCTCTCAGGCGCGGCGGGCACGCTTTTCAACTTGCGCGCAGAAGTGGGGGCGGCTTCAGACACCAGCTTTTCCTGACAAACG
>NZ_JAHACR010000163.1 GCF_018375725.1 Burkholderia sp.
GGTGAAGCCGAACAGGATCTCGGAGATCAGGCGAGTGACAATCATCGGGCGTGGACGTGGTCTGGGGCGTCAGGGGCGGAAGGCGGCGGCGCGCCGGGGGTGACGCATTGTAGAGCAAGCGTCTCCGTTTGCGGTGCAAAAAGGCAGATGTCCGGGGCGCCCGTGGCGAACCGCCGCGCCGCGTTGTCGTGAGCGGCGCGGCGGTGCCGATGCGCGCTTACGCGTCGCCCGGCTCCCACGCCGGCGGCCGCTTCGCGAAGAACGCCGCAAAGCCTTCCTTCGCTTCCGCCGTCGCACGTACACGCGAAATCGTCTGCGCGGTCAGCGCCGTGCGCGCATCGGACGGCGGATACTCGCCGATCGCGTCGAAGAAGCGCTTGATTTCCATCAGTGCGTTCGGGCCGTTGCGGCTCAGTTCGGCAAGCGTCTGTTCGAGTGCCTCGTCGAGCGCATCGCGCGGCACGGCTCGATGAATCAGGCCGATCCCGACCGCTTCGCCCGCGCTCAGCTGCGTCGCCGTCAACGCGAGCCGGCGCGCCTGCCGCTGACCGACCGCCTCCACCAGATACGGGCCGATCACGGCCGGCAGGATCCCGAAGCGCGCCTCGCTGACCGCGAAGCGCGCCTGGTCGCTCGCAATCACGATGTCGCAGGCCGCACAGAGGCCGACGCCGCCACCGAACGCATGTCCCTGCACGCGCGCCACGGTCGGTTTCGGGCACTGCCGGATCGCGCGCATCATCGCGGCGAAACGCTCCGCGTCGCGCAGGTTCGCCGCCGCGTCGTTCGCGCTCGCGCGCTGCATCCACTGCAGGTCGGCGCCCGCGCAGAACGCACGGCCGTCGGATCGCAGCACGATCGCGCGGACGTCCTCGCGCGTGCCGAGCACGGAAAACACATCGGTCAGTTCGGCGATCATCGTTTCGTCGAACGCGTTGAGCACGTCGCCGCGCTGCAGCGCAACGGTCGCGATGCCGCGCGCATCGACGGCGACGGCCAGCGTCTGAAGTTCTTCCATCATGCGGTCTTCCTCGAGTGGTACGTTGTGCCGGCGCGTGACGGCGCGCCGCTGCTGCGTCGTGTTGGCGCCCCGCTCATGCGTGGAACGATCGGCCGGCCGCATGCAACGCGGCCATGCGCGGCGACACGCGGTAGCGATCCTCGCCGTAGCCTGCGGCCAGATGCGCGAGCACGCGATAGATGCGCGGGATCCCGATCGCGTCCGCCCACACGAGCGGGCCGCACGGATAGTTCACGCCCTTTTCCATCGCGAGATCGAGATCGGCGGGCGAGCACACGCCCTGGTTCACCGTGTCGGCCGCTTCGTTCGCGAGCATCGCGACGGTGCGCATCACGATCATGCCCGGCACGTCGGCCAGGCTCACGACACGGAAGCCCGCCCGCTGGAACAGGCCGACCGCATCCGCATAGGCCGCGTCGCTGCACTGCAGCGCCCGCGTCAGCGCAACGAGCCCGGCCTGCGCGTAGTCGCGCGCAAGGTCGACGAGCACCAGGTCGGCGATGCCGGTTTGCGCCGCGCGCTCGGTCGCGGTGCGGCCGTCGGTCAGCGCGATCGACGCGCGGCCGGCCGTGGCGATCAGGTCCTCAGGATGCGCGTTTGCTTGCTTCGCACCGGCCACGCGTTCCGCGACGCGCGCACGCAGCGCTTCGGCGGGGCCCGCCTGAGCGAACAGCGTGATATCGGCGGGCGCGGCGCGATCCGGCTCGATGTCCGGCACCGGCGCCGCCGCACCGTCGCCATACGCATAGAAGCCGCGCCCGGACTTGCGTCCGAGAAAGCCGGCATTGACGAGTTCCTGCTGGATCAGCGATGGCGTGAAGCGCGGGTCGTTGAAGTACGCGCGGAAAACCGATTCGGTCACGGCGAAGTTGACGTCATGACCGATCAGATCCATCAGCTCGAACGGCCCCATCCGGAATCCGCCCGCTTCGCGCATCACCGCGTCGATCGATGCGGGCGTGCCGCCTTGCTCGTTGAGTACGCGCAGCGCCTCGGCGTAATAAGGCCGCGCGACACGGTTGACGATGAAGCCCGGCGTCGACCTCGCCATGACGGGCCGCTTGCCCCACGCGGCCGCGGTGTCGTAGAGCGCCTGCGCGACAGCGGGTGCAGTCGCGAGCCCGCTGACCACCTCGACGAGCGCCATCAGCGGCGCGGGATTGAAGAAGTGCAGCCCGGCGACGCGTTGTGGCACGCGCAGGCCGGCCGCGATCGACGTGATCGAGATCGACGACGTATTGGTGGCAAGCAGGCACGCGTCGTCGACATGACGTTCGAGCGTCGCGAAGATCTCCCGCTTGACGTCGAGCCGCTCGGCCGCGGCTTCGACGATCAGCGCCGCGCTCGCCAGGTCGGCGAGCGAGCGGACCGCGCTCACGCGGTTCGCGGCGGCCTCGGCCTGCGCCGGATCGAGCCGGCCCTTCTCGGCGAGCCGCGCGAAATTCGCGCGGATGCCGGCCAGCGCCTTGTCGCACGCCGCTTCGCTCAGGTCGTACAGCCGCACCGCGTGCCCGGCCGCCGCCGCGACCTGTGCGATCCCCGCGCCCATCGCGCCCGCGCCGATCACGCCGACGACCGCGGAAGGCGCGAGCGCGCCGGAATTCACCGAATGTGTAGAGGAAACCGTCATCGCGTGCGACTCTCTTCCGGAAGTAAGAATGCGCGGATTATAAACCGACCGGTCGGTAGATTTATATTGAGGCAAGCCTGTAATTGGCCCAAGTGCATCCTTCGCCAGATCCGAAATGCAAAATATTGACAACCATCCGGCACTTTTTCACATCCGAAAGGTCAATGAAAGCATTCGATTTCAGGATAGCGGCCGGCATTCGCCTGATAAAATCCGCGGAATCCTCGGGAATCAGCGGGCATCGCGTCCATACCGCCATCGCCGGCCGGTGTCGTCAGGCTCCGTTTCGGGGCGCCGCCATCCTGTCGGGCAGCAATCCGGCCCCTGTTTCCAGCGGCCAGCCGCATCGAACCGGTTCCTCACGCGACAGGCTCCCGCCCGCATCATCCGTTGCTTCGCGACGGCGAACCACACCGGTCTATTCCGGTGCCGCACGTTTTCCGCATCATCCTTCGCGTTCGGCGGATCTTCCGGCCGGGCTTCATACAACCCGCGGCGGCGCAGCGCGCGTCGCCGCCAGAATAAGGAAACCCACCATGCCGATCTCGTCCAAGATGCTCCCTCGCTGGACCCTCTGCGCCCCGCTCGCCGCCTGGGCGGTGCTCGCGCTGTCGCGCGTCACGCCGGTCGAAGGGTTCGTCGTCGCGATATTTGCCGCCGCGCTCGCCGGCGCAGTGTTCGCCGCCGTGCACCATGCCGAAGTCGTCGCCCACCGCGTCGGCGAGCCGTTCGGCACGCTGGTGCTCGCGGTCGCCGTCACCGTGATCGAAGTCGCGCTGATCGTGTCGGTGATGCTCGGGGCCGGCCCTGAAAAATCCGGCCTCGCGCGCGATACCGTATTTGCCGCCGTGATGATCGTCTGCAACGGCATCGTCGGCCTGTGCCTGCTGGTCGGCGGCTGGAAGCATGGCGAACAGGACTTCCAGGGCCGCGGCGCCAGCAAGGCGCTCGCAGTGCTCGCGTCGCTGTCGGTGTTGTCGCTCGTGATGCCGAACTATCTGAATGCCGCGCCCGGCCCGGTCCTGTCGAAATCGCAGCTGGCGTTCGCCGGCGTGTCGTCGCTGGTGCTGTACGGCGTGTTTGTGTTCGTGCAGACCGTGCGCCATCGCGACTACTTCCTCGCCGATCACAACACGGCGAACGAATCCGTGCATGCGGTGCCGCCGAGCAGCCGCACCGCGCTGACGAGCCTCGTGTTCCTGTTCGTCAGCCTGATCGCCGTGGTGCTCCTCGCGAAGCTGCTGTCGCCGGCGGTCGAACATGGGGTGATGAAGCTCGGCGCACCCGAAGCGGCGGTCGGCATCGTGATCGCCGCACTGGTGCTGCTGCCGGAAGGGCTCGCGGCGGTCACCGCCGCTCGGGCGAATCGCCTGCAAACCAGCATGAACCTCGCGCTCGGCTCGGCGCTCGCGAGCATCGGGCTCACGATCCCGACGGTCGCCGCCGTGTTCATCTATACCGGCCAGCCGCTCACGCTCGGCATCGGCGGGATGGAAACCGTGCTGCTGTCGCTGACGCTGCTCGTCAGCACCTTGACGCTGAGCACCGGCCGCACCACCGTACTGCAAGGCGTCGTGCACCTGTCGCTGTTCGCCGCCTACCTGTTCCTGTCGATCACGCACTGACGCCGGATCGTATGCCGGCCCGGCCTGCATCCGTCCGTGGCCGGCTCACGCCTGCCCGACGTGGTCCGACGAGTGCTCGATGGTCAGCCGGTCCAGCTCGCGCAGGTCGTTCTCCAGGGCGGGCGTCAGCGTCGTGCGCAGATGCTCGAGGAACGTGCGGATCTTCGCGTCGAGATAGCGGCGCGTCGCATAGACCGCATAGATGCTCAGCGTCTGCAGCCGGTACTCGGGCAGCACGCGGATCAGCCGCCCCTCCCGAATGTCGTCCAGCACCGTATACAACGCAATGCAGCCGATGCCGCGCCCCGCGCGCACGGCGACGCACAGCGCGTCCGGCACATTGACCTGGAACGGCGCGGGCGGCAGTTCGTATACCTGTTCCTCGCCGTCCTTGTGCTCGAGCCGCCATTCGCCGCCCGGCGAGGCGGGTATGTCGAGCCGCAGGCAGATGTGATCCGGCAAGTCGTCCGGCGTCTGCGGCGTGCCGTGCCGCTCGAGGTATTCGCGTGACGCGACGAGCACGCTGCAGCTGCTGCCGCAGGTCTGCGCGACGTATCCCGAATCGGGCAACTGCAAGGCCGATACGACCGACACGTCGTAACCCTCTTCCACGAGATTCGGCATCCGCTGCGCGAGCGTCAGCTCGACCGACACGTCCGGGTTGTCCTCCTGATAGCGCACGATCGACGACACGACGTGGCTCTGCCCGAGGCCCGTCATCGCATGGATACGCATCTTGCCGCTCGGCCGAAGCAGCGCGTTGCGCGCCTCCGCGTTCGCATAGTCGAGTTCCTCGAGGATCGACTTCGCGCGCTCGAAATACCGTTCCCCGCTCTCGGTCAGGCCAAGGTGACGCGTCGTGCGATGCAGCAGGCGCGTCTGCACATGCGCCTCGAGATTCGAAACGGCGCGCGACACCTGGGCGGTGGTCGCATCGATTTCCTTGGCGACTGCGGTAAAACTGCCGGCTTCGACAACGCGCACGAACAGGCGCATGTTTTCGAGCATGTCCATTGGATGGGCTTGGGGAATGTGTGTGGGAGAAGGGCGTGGCGCGCGCGTCAGATCCGGTACGAAGCCTGGTCGAGAACCATGCCGGGCCGACCACGGTGCCTGGGAACAGGTGAAAGAATGGGCATTGCGTGGGATCCAGACGTTCCGGAAATTTCACTGCCCGGATTGTACGCCGCTGCGACAAATTTGTGCAGGAACGCGAAGCAAGCTTTCATCCGATGAAGGTTGGCGGCGCGCCCATCGGGCATGCCGCCCGAACACGTTGATTCAGCGCGGTTTTTATATCACGTTGAGATACACTTCCGTCCATTCCGATATTTCTGCTACTTCTTTTCGGTCACCGATCCCATGTCGTCCGGCTCTTCCCCGTCGCGCCGCACGCTGCGGCAATGGCTGTACAGCTTTGCCCCGACCCCGATGACGCTCGGCTGGCGCGAGCGCCTGCGCGCCTGCGCCGGCGCGCTGGTCGGCATCGCGACGGTTGGCGTCACCATGCGTGTGCTGCCCGGCGTGCCCGGCCTCGTGCCGCTGCTGGTCGCGCCGATGGGCGCGTCGGCCGTCCTGCTGTTCGCGGTGCCCGCGAGCCCGCTCGCGCAACCGTGGTCGATCATCGGCGGCAACCTCGTGGCGGCGACGGTCGGCGTCGCGTGCGCCCAATGGATCGCCGATCCGGTCACGGCCGCCGCGGTGGCCGTCGCGTGCGCGATCGGCGGCATGTTTGCATTGCGCTGCGTGCACCCGCCGTCCGGCGCGGTCGCGCTCACGGCCGTGCTCGGCGGCCCGGCGATCCATGCGCTCGGCTTTCGCTTCGTGCTCGAACCGATCGCGCTGCAGTCGGCGATCCTGCTTTCCGCGGCGATCGTCTATCACGCGCTGACCGGGCACCGCTATCCGCACGGCGGCGCGCGGCCCGACGCGAAGCCGCAGGCGGGCAACGATACCGCACATGCACGCGCCGGCTTTACGCGTGCCGATCTCGACGCGGTGCTCAAGCGCCGCAGCGAATGGCTCGACGTCGATCCCGACGATCTCGAAACGCTGCTGCGTGAAACGGAAATGCAAGCGTACGCGCGCACGTTCGGCCAATTGACCGCCGCCGACATCATGACGCAGCCCGCGATCGGCATCGCACCGTCGACCCCTGTGCCCGATGCGCTCGCGCTGCTCGACCGGCATCGCATCAAGGCGCTGCCCGTGGTCGACGCAGAAGGCCGCCTCGACGGCATCGTCACGCGCGCCGACCTGACACAGCGGGCGCACGGACCCGCCGCACGCCGGCGACGGATATTCGCGCGCCTGTCACGGCGCATCGGCGGGACGCCGGCGCGCGTCGATACGGTGATGAGCAGGGATGTCGCTTCCGTGTCCCAGACGCTGCCGCTCGCGTCGCTCGTGCCGCTGTTCGCGCAGTCCGGCCACCACCACATCCCTGTCGTCGACGCCTCGTATCGGCTCGCCGGCATCGTCACGCAGTCCGACCTGATCACTGGCCTGCATCGGCAGGCGCAACGGCTCGAAGCCGCGTAGTCGCGCGGCGCATCGCAATGCGCCCACATACGTCATCTCGCGATATATTTTCCGCCGCCCTGTTTTCGACGACCGACGACGATGACCGATTCCCGACGCGCGCTGCACAAGACCGACTTCGAGCAGCTGTCCGAATTCCGCTATCAGATGCGCCGCTTCGAGCGCTTCTCCGAACGGGCCGCGCAAAGCGAGGGCGTGACGCCGCTGCAATACCTGCTGCTGCTGCATATCAAGGGCTACCCGCAACGCGAATGGGCGACGATCGGCGAACTCGCGGAACGCCTGCAGGCGCAGCACCACGGCGTCGTTGCGCTGGTCTCGCGCTGCGAGGCGCTCGGCCTCGTGAAACGCAGGACGAGCGAAACGGATCGCCGTCAGGTCGAAGTGCATCTCGAAGAAGCCGGCGAAACGCTGCTCGCGCGCCTCGCCGCCATGCACCGTGCCGAACTGAAATCGCTCACGGGCACCTTCCTGGTTCCCCAGATCGACCTCTGACAGCGAGAACACGATGCACGCCCCACACAAACGCGACTTCGCCCTCAACGACCGCCTGGCGCGTCCGATGCCCCCGCTCAGCTCGCGACGGCGTCTTGCATCCGTACGCGACAAGGGCTGAGTTGCACCGGGATGTTTTGCAGGCCGATGTGATCGATGGCTGCACAACGCGCGGTTCTGCGACATGGCAAGCGCTTTAACATCTTGTTTCGGAATCGCCGGAACATCGCGTGCACGGTGCAATCAGACTTTTGCAGGACGGCTTCACCATCTCAATCAATTACGATCCGAGGGACATCACGTGAAATACTTACCGCTCATCGCGTTGGCCGTGACCATTTCCGCCCATGCGGCCGATCCGTCGTCCGCCGTGCAAAACGTGGGACAAAGCCAGAAATCCACCCAGGAAGTATCGGCATGTATCGCGAAAGCCTGGGCAGACAAATCGCAACAGCAGGTCGTCTCGCAAAATGTGCTCGCGAACGGCCTTGCCACCGACGTCTACGTGCCCGGCCAGCAACCGCCGAACGGCGCGGCCGCGATGGTGCGTCCGGCCCAGGCCACCAACGCGAAAACGTGGGTCGGCTTCCGCGCCGGCAGCGGCGCCGACAGCGATGCCGCCGGCGCCATCAGCGCCTGCCTGTAACGCGTCTGACGGATGGCCTTGCGCCATCCCGATTGAAAAAGCGTCGTGCGCTTTTTCCGTGCGCCGCCGCATCCGTCGCGACATGCGTCGCATTCCGTCGACGGACAGCCCGCACGATGGAGTCGCGCACGTTCCGAGCGTCATCGGCGATCGGAACGTGCGCGACTCATCCTGTCAGAGATAGCTGCACACGTAGTCGAGCGTCTCCAGCACTTCGATGTCGAAACGGCTGTTGCCCGGCACCGAGAACGATTCGCCCGCGCCGTAGGTCTGCCATGCATCGCTGCCCGCGAGCCTGACGCGGCACTTGCCCGCCTGCACTTCCATCAGCTCCGGCGCTTCGGTACCGAAATTGAGCGCGCACGGCAGGATCACGCCGAGCGTCTTGCGCGTGCCGTCCGGAAACAGCACCGTATGCGATACACATTTGCCGTCGAAATATACGTTCGCTCGCTTGACGACCGAAACGTTGTCGAATTGGGTTGCAGTGGTCATGTCTCGTCTCTGATTGGCGCGATGTCTTGAGGGTCGGCCGGCATCGCCGTCGGCCGGCCGCTATGATACCGGCTCGCCGATGTCGCCCGTAACAGATGTCCGGCGGCCGCGATGCCGCGACGTGAACGTGCCGCCCATGCGTGCCTCCGCGGCCGGTCAAATCCCGCTCAAATCATATCGACCGATTCCGGATTGCCTGACGGCGCCGGCTCATCCGTGTCTGGCTCAGCGCAGCCCGTGCCGTCTTGCCGAATCGCGCAGACAATCGAGCAACATCGACGCGGCGGGCGTGAGCGGACTGTCGCGGCGCGTGATCACCTGCACCGACAGAGCCGGCAGCGTCTCGCGAATCGGCAGCACCGCGAGATGGTCGCGCGCCCATTCGGCTTCGAGCAGTTGCTCCGGCATCGACGCGATCAGGTCGGAACCCATGATCAGGCTGTGCGCGACCCCATAACTCGGACACTCGACGACCCGTGCCGGCACCGGCAATCCATGCGCGACGAAACAGTTGAACAGGACTTGCGTCGAGCTTTCCGGCGACGGATTCATCAGCCAGTCGGCATCGACGAGATCGGCAAGCGTCGTCGCCGACGCAAGCGGATGCCCGCGGCGCACGACGATCAGCGAGCGGCTCGCATACAGTTCCGCGTGATCGAATTCCGCCGCCAGCAATTCGGGCACGACGACCGCCACCGCAAAATCGAGCGTGCCGTCGTGCAGACGCGGCAACGCCACGCCCGGAAACCCTTCGATCAGGCTCACGCGCGCAATCGGGAAGCGCCGCCGGAACGCGCGAAACGCATCGGGCAGGATCGTCACCTTGAGGTTCTTGCTCTCGCCGACGCGCAGGGTGATGT
>NZ_JAHACR010000164.1 GCF_018375725.1 Burkholderia sp.
GGTATTACCATTGTGGTATTTACCACCCTTGCTTTACTGATTGCGCGTCCGATCCTCGTCTGGATGAATACGCCGGCGGAAACGATCGATATGGCGCACCTTTATATCAGCATTATTTTCTGCGGGATTCCGATCATCGTCGCGTATAATCTGCTGGCTGCAATTCTGCGCGCGCTGGGAGACAGCCGCACGCCGCTTATCGCCATGGTGATTGCATCGGTTATCAATATTGTGCTGGACGTCTGGTTTGTTATGGGGCTTTCCTGGGGCGTTGCCGGCGCTGCTGCCGTGCGGGAATCGACGGCCACGGCAACACCGGTCGCCGACAACGAACGCGCGACGATGCAGGCCGCGCTCGCCTTCCGGATCGCCGATGAATGGCTCGCGCTGCCGGTACCCGCACTGCGTCAGGTCGACGAGCCGCGGCCGATCCAGCCGCTGCCGCACCGGCGCAACGGCGTCGTGCTGGGGCTCGTGAACGTACGCGGCACGCTGATGATCGCGGCATCGCTCGGCGACATGCTGAACCTCGACCGCGCCGGAACGGGCCGCCATACGTTGCGCCAGGGACAGGCGCGGATGCTCGTCGCCGAACATCGCGGCGAAACCGCCGTCCTGCCGGTCGACGAGGTCGAAGGCGTGATACGTTTCGCGGCCGACACGCTGATTCCGGCACCGACGACGCTCACTCACTCGGCCGCCGCCCACACACACGGCGTCTTCGAATGGCGCGGCACGACGGTTGGCCTGCTGGATCCGGACCGCCTGTTCGAGTCGCTCGCCCGGAGCTTGCGATGAGTACCGGCGAAGATCTGTCGCGCATCTCGCTGCTGGACTTGTTCCGGGACGAAGCACAGACGCAGACGCAGGTCCTCGGATCTGGCCTGCTCACGCTCGAGTCCGCGCCAACGGACGCCGCGGCGCTCGAGGCGTGCATGCGCGCCGCGCATTCGCTCAAAGGCGCGGCGCGGATCATCGATCTGCCGGACGGCGTCGACATTGCGCATGCGATGGAAGAATGCTTCGTCGCGGCCCAACGCGGTGCGCTGATCCTGTCGACGTCCCATATCGATGCGTTGCTGCACGGCGTGGACCTGCTGCTTCGCGTCGGCGACCCGGATCCCGCTGCCGCTGTCGCCCGCAACGAGATCGACGCGCTGGTCCGGCGTCTTGGCTCGCTCGTCGAGGCGCCGGACCACATGGCAGCCGCGCCCGATCTGCCGCCCGCGCCCGACAGCGCGCCTGCACCCGCCGCCCCGCCTGACTCGCCCGGCATCGCACCGCCTGCAGCGTCTGCACCCGCTGTCCGCACGGACGTGCGGCACGATCCGCAACGGATGCTGCGCGTGCGCGCCGACCAGCTTGACCGGCTGCTGAGCTTGTCCGGCGAGTCGCTGGTCGAATCGAACCGGTTAAAGCCGTTCGCCGACTCGTTGCTGCACCTGCGACGCGCGCAGCGCGATGCAGGCCGCAGGTTCGATGCCCTGATCGGGACGCTGGCCGAGCACGTCGATGCAAGCGCGCTTGCCGCGCTGGACGACGTGCGGCGCATGCTCGGCGAACTGCATCTGCAGCTCGGCGCACGCATCGACGAACTCGACCGGTTCGATCGCCGCAGTACGAATCTCGCGCAGCAGTTGTACGACGAAGCGCTGCATTGCCGGATGCTGCCATTTGGCGACGCGACGCATGCCTATCCGCGTATCGTGCGCGACCTTGCCCGGTCGCTCGGCAAGCAGGTGCGCTTTTCCATCGTCGGCGAAACGACGCAGATCGACCGCGACATTCTGGATATGCTCGACGCGCCGCTCGGCCACCTGCTGCGCAACGCGCTCGACCACGGCGTCGAGACGCCCGACCAGCGGATCGCCGCCGGCAAGCCGCCCGAAGCGGTCGTCACGGTCGATGCGCGTCACAGCGCCGGCCAGCTGCTGATTTCCGTCAGCGACGACGGCGCGGGCGTCGATCTCGACGCGTTGCGCGCGGCTGTCGTACGGCGCGGGCTCGCCGACGACGACACCGCACGGCGCCTGTCCGATCACGAACTGCTCGACTTCCTGCTGCTGCCGGGTTTCTCGATGCGCGAGCGCGTCACCGACGTGTCGGGCCGCGGCGTCGGCCTCGATGCGGTGCGCGAGATGGCGAACGCGGTGGGCGGCACCGTGCGGGTATTGACCGAATACGGGCGCGGCACCCGCTTCGTCCTGCAACTGCCGCTCACGCTGTCGGTGATCCGGGGCCTCCTCGTCGAAGCCGGTGGCGAGGCCTATGCGTTTCCGCTCGCGCACGTGCGCCGGACAATCGACCTCGCGCGCGCGGACATCGACATGCTCGAAGGCCAGCAGCATTTCCGCTTCGACGGCCGGCGTGTCGGCCTCGTCACCGCGCACCAGCTGCTCGGTGCGACGGCGGCGAGCGACGCGCGCGAGCAGATTCCGGTCGTCGTCATCGGCAATGGGCACGAAACCTACGGCATCGCGGTCGATCGGTTCCTGGGCGAGTGCATGCTCGTGGTCCAGCCGCTCGACGCCCGGCTCGGCAAGGTCAAGGACATCGCCGCCGCCGCGGTGATGGAAAACGGCGAACCGGCGCTGATCATCGATGTCGAGGATCTGCTGCGGTCGGTGAGCAAGCTCGTGCGCGGCGGCCAGCTCGAGCGGATCCGGAGTGTGCAGAAAGAGGCGGCGCCGCAGCGCAAGCACGTGCTCGTCGTCGACGATTCGTTGACGGTGCGCGAGCTCGAGCGCAAGCTGCTCGACAAGCAGGGCTATGCGGTCACGGTCGCCGTCGACGGGATGGACGGCTGGAACGCCCTGCGTGGCGCGGCGTTCGATCTCGTCGTCACCGACGTCGACATGCCGCGAATGGATGGCATCGAACTCGTCACGCTGATCAAGCGCGACGCGGTGCTGAAAACGCTGCCCGTGATGATCGTGTCGTACAAGGATCGCGATGAGGATCGGCGCCGCGGGCTCGATGCAGGCGCCGACTACTATCTCGCGAAGAGCAGTTTCCACGACGACGCGCTGATCGATGCGGTCCGCGACCTGATTGGGGAATCCCGTTCATGAACATCGGCATCGTCAACGACCTTCCGCTCGCCGTCGAGGCAATGCGCCGCGTGATCGCGCTGCGGCCCGAGCACCGCATACTCTGGGTCGCATTCGATGGGGCGCAGGCCGTCGACTTCTGCGCCGCGCAACCGCCCGACATCGTATTGATGGATCTCGTGATGCCGAAGTTCGACGGGGTCGAGGCGACGCGCCGGATCATGTCGTCGGACACGCCCTGCGCGATCCTCGTCGTGACGAGCAGTGTCGGCGCGAACGCCTGGCGCGTGTACGAGGCGATGGGCGCGGGTGCGCTCGATGCCGTCGACACGCCGCGGCTCGCGGAAGGTCTGCTTGGGGATACGTCGCAGGCGCTGCTCGCGAAGATCGACCAGATCGGCCGCCTGCTCGAGAAGAGCGCGCCCGCTGTCACGCAGGCGGCGACGGCTGCGCACAATGGCGGCCTGCCGCTCGTCGCGATCGGCGCATCCGCCGGCGGACCGTCCGCACTTGCCACCCTGCTCCGCGGCTTGCCCGCCGATTTCGGCGCTGCAATCGTGATCGTGCAGCATGTCGACAAGGCGTTTGCGGAGGGAATGGCGCAATGGCTCGACAGCCAGACGCCGCTGCCGGTGCGCATCGCGCTTGCCGGCGAGCGACCGCAGCCGGGCGTTGCGCTGCTTGCGGGAACCAACGACCATCTGCGCCTCACGCGCGTGGGCCTGCTCGACTACACGCGCGATCCGGCCGACACACCGTACCGGCCGTCGGTCGACGTGTTCTTCAGCAGCGTGACGGAGCACTGGCGCGGCGATGTCATCGGCGTGCTGCTCACGGGCATGGGACGCGACGGCGCGATCGGACTCAAGGCCATGAAAATGAAAGGTTTCCATACGATCGCGCAGGACGAGGCGACGAGTGCGGTGTACGGGATGCCGAAGGCCGCCGCAGCGCTCGGTGCCGCGCGTATGATTCTGCCTCTCGATAGCATCGCGGGCGAGCTGAAAGCGCGTCTTTGCTGCCGGTGAATGACAACAGGTTTTAAAGCGACAGGATTCGACATGATGAGTGATCACCCCCCGGCTGTGGACTGCAGCGACAGCGGCATGCGTCACACCGACGGCGCGGATGCCTCGCTCGAAGCCGCGCGGGCAGCGCTCGGGGCGCCGCCTGCGGCCGATGTGCCGGCGATGGTGCTGCTGGTGGACGATCAGGCCATCGTCGCCGAGGCGGTGCGACGCGCGCTCGCGAATGAGGAGGGCATCGACTTCCACTATTGCGCAAGCTCGGACGACGCGATGGAAGAGGCGACCCGCACGCGGCCGACCGTGATTCTGCAGGATCTCGTCATGCCCGGCACCGACGGCCTGACGCTCGTGAAGGCGTACCGGGCCAACCCGGCCACGCGCGACGTGCCGGTCATCGTGCTGTCGACGAAAGAGGATCCGGTCATCAAGAGCGCCGCGTTTGCGGCCGGCGCCAACGACTACCTCGTGAAGCTCCCGGATCGCATCGAGCTTGTCGCGCGGGTGCGCTATCACTCGCGTTCGTTTGTGAACCTGCTGCAACGCGACGAAGCGTATCGCGCGCTGCGGCAGTCGCAGCAGCAGTTGCTTCAGGCCAACCTCGAACTGCGGCGCCTGACGAATTCGGATGGCCTCACCGGGCTGTCGAACCGGCGCTATCTCGACGAATACCTGTCGGCCGAATGGCGCCGCGGTGCGCGTGAGCACACCGACCTGGCGTTCCTGATGATCGATGTCGACAACTTCAAGGCATACAACGACAACTATGGGCACGTGCCCGGCGACGAGGTGCTCAAGCGGATCGCATCGACGATCGAGCGCTGCATCTGCCGCGCCGGCGACCTCGCCGCGCGCTTTGGCGGTGAAGAGTTCGCGGTCGTGTTGCCGGCGACGTCGGCCGGCGGAATGCGCCTCCTCGCCGAGAAGATCCGTGGCGAGATCGAGGCGTTACGCATACCGCACGAATACTCGTCATCGAGTTCGCATGTGACCGTCAGCATCGGCGGCGCGTCCATCGTACCGGCTGCGGGTGTCGCGATGACGTCGCTGATCGAAGCGGCGGATCAGGCGCTGTATCGCGCGAAGCATTTTGGGAAGAATCGTGTGCTCGTGGCGTGAGGGCATTGGTTGAACGTCCGCGTGGAGCCGGGCACGCGGCTGAGCGCGCGCAGATGTTGCCCTGGCGCCCGAATGGCGAGGGAGATCGCCGGAGCGTCGAATCCGTCGCACCTTCGCGTCGCCTCGTCAGGCCAGCGCAAACAACGCGCGATAAGCGCTGGGCGACGTGCGAAATGCCCTGCTGAAATGCTGGCGCAGCGATACCGCGCTGCCGAAGCCCGCCAGCTGGGCAATCGCTTCTACCGGTTGGCGCGTGGTTTCCAGCATGCGCTGCGCATAGGCCAGGCGCTGTCCGAGCAACCACTGGCCGACCGTCGTGCCAGTCAGCTCGCGAAAACGGCGCGTGAAATTCCGGCGGCTCATCGCCGCACGCTCGGCCAGCGAGTCGAGCGTGTGCGGCTCGGCGAGGTTCGCCACCGCCCAGTTCAGCAGATCGGATAAACGGTCGCCGCCTGGTGCGTCATGCAGCGGCTGCTCGATATATTGGGCTTGGCCGCCCAGCCGATGCGGCGCCACGACCAGCCGCCGCGCGATGCGGTTGGCCACCTCCGCACCGTGCCAGCAGCGCACCAGGTGCAGGCAGCAGTCCAGCCCGGCGGCCGTGCCGGCGGACGTCACCAGCCGGCCCTCGTCGGCATCCACATACAGCACGTCGGGCACCAGCCCGACACTCGGATAGCGTCGCGAGAACGCCTCGGCCGCGCTCCAGTGCGTGGTCGCCTTGCGGCCGTCGAGCACGCCCGCTTCCGCCAGCACGAACGCACCGAGGCACAGGCCGACCACTGTCGCACCGCGTTCGTACGCGTCGCGCACGGCGTTCAGCATGGGCGCGGGCGGACGCTCTTCCGTGTCGCGCCACGACGGCACGATCAGCACGTCGGCGCGCGCGGCGTCTTCAAGCGTCAGGTCGGTCTGCACGGCAAACCCGGCGGTGGTGCGCAAGCCGCCTTTCCGGACCGGCTCTCCAGCGCAAATCCGCAGTTCGTACGAAGGCAAACCGGTAGAGGTGCGATCTTCAAACACCAGGCACGGCACCGAGAGATGGAATGGACTGATGTCGTTGAAAGCCAGAACGGCAATTTCCCTGGGTTGCATGGCGCCTCCGTTCGTTTGGCCCGATTTCATCGATGAATGTCTTGCGGGCCACTGTCGGGAAGGATATCCATGGACGAAGATGCTGTCCACGGGCTCACGCAATGCCCGCTCAAACCCATATCGAGGAGTCTTGCCATGACTGCCCATGCCATCCCGAAGCGCGCCCTGATCGTCATCGATGTCCAGAACGAATACTTCACCGGCGGCCTGCCGATCGAGTACCCGGATCCGCAGCAGACCGTTGCCCATATCGGCGTCGCCATGGATACGGCGCATGCGGCAGGCATTCCGGTGATCGTCGTGCAGCAGACGTCGCCCGCCGGCTCGCCGCTGTTCGCCATCGACTCGGATGGCTGGCAACTGCATCCCGTCGTGGCGTCGCGCCCGCGCGACCATTACCTGCGCAAGGCGCTGCCCAGCGCCTATGCGCAGACGGATCTGGCGCAATGGCTGGAAGCGCGCGGCATCGATACGCTCACGGTGGTCGGCTACATGACGCACAACTGCGACGCATCCACGATCAACCACGCGCTGCACAACGGAATGGCGGTCGAATTCCTGCGCGATGCGTCGGGTACGGTGTCATATCGCAATCAGGCCGGCTTGGCGAGCGCGGAAGAGATCCACCGCGTGTTCAGCGTCGTCCTGCAATCGCGCTTCGCGGCCGTGATGTCGACCCGGGAATGGGTGCACAGCGTGAAAACCGGCGCGGCACCGGTACGCGACACCATCTACCAGTCCAACCAGCGGGCGCGTGGCCTGCTGCGGGACGAGCTGATGCCGCGGGCGGTGTGATTGGCCGCTTGCCCGGTCAGCCGCCATTGATCTCGTGCAAGCGCCGCCGCCGGCGCCGGGTCGGACAGCAATATCCCGCCCCCCCGTGAAAAAACATAAAAAAGGCCCGAAAAAATTCGGGCCATTCAATGAAACACAAGGAGAAGCCGCCCGCCACACATCGGGCGGCTACGCCGTTGCTACACGACGTTCTTTTCGACGATCGGCCGGTTCTCAAGCACCCGCGCCCAGCTCAGCGACGACAGGTCCAGCGTCGCATAGCGGCCGCCGAGAATCAGTTCGCTGACGCCGCGTCCGGTCGCCGGCCCCTGCTGCAGACCGTGACCGCTGTAACCGTTCGCGAACACGCAATTGTCGATATCCGGGTGATAGCCGATGATCGCATTGTGGTCGAACACGTTGTATTCGTAGTATCCGGACCAGCAATTCTCGACGCGCAGCGCCTCGAATTCCGGCACGCGATGCGCCAGCGTCGGCCAGATCACTTCGTCGAACAGATCGTGATCGACTTCGTCGAGCGGCAGGTCGTCCGGATCCCGGTCCGGGCTCGGCGACGTGCCGCAGATATAGGTCTTGCCTTCCGGCCGGAAATAGACGCCGCTCGGATCGATCAGCAGCGGGCAGTCGGACAGTTTCGCCGGCGACGAAACGTTGAAGATGCTGCGCCGCCGCGCATGAACCGGGATGTCGATCCCCATCATCTTCGCCAGCGGGCGCGCCCACGCGCCGGCCGCATTGACGAGCGTGGCGCACGCATGGCGCTCGCCGTCGCCCGTGACGACATGCGTGACCTTGCGGCCTTCGCGCAGGACATCGACGACATCCGCCGCGACATAGCGCGCGCCGAGCGATTGCGCCTTCTTGCGCAGCGCCTGCACGAGCCCGTAGCCGTCGAACCAGCCTTCGCCGCTCAGGCCATAAGCGCCCGAGACGAGATCGTCGACGTTCAGCCACGGAAATTTTGCGTGCAGCGCGTCGCGATCCATCAGGCTGATGTCGGCGCCGAGCGCGGTCTGCAGCGCGTGGTTCTCGCGCAGCGTCGCGTCGCCCGCCGGCGTCGCGAGAAACAGGTAACCGCCTTCATGCAGATCGATCGACGGCTCGTTGCCGTCGACTTCGAGCCGTTCGCCGATAGTGCGCAGGAATTCGATGCCATACAGCGACATCTGGATCGACAGCGGGGTCGAGAACTGCTGGCGGATCGACGCGGCCGACAAGGCCGACGACGACTTCGCATAGGTTGGATCGCGTTCGATGACCGTCACGGACACCGTCGGATCGGATGCGCGCAGGAAGTAGGCGATCGAACTGCCGATGACCCCGCCCCCCACGATGACGACTTGAGCACTCACGTCTGTCTCCAGATTGCACATGAACGGCGCCGCCGCATGGCCGCGCCGGATGAACCCATCGCCGCGCCTGCCCGATCCGGTGCAGCCTGACGCGGCCGGGTCATGCGGGCCGGCTTAGCCGAGGTTGAAGTCGATGCCCTGCGCGAGCGGCAGCGCCGACGAATAGTTGACGGTATTCGTCGCGCGGCGCATATACGCCTTCCACGCGTCGGAGCCGGATTCGCGGCCGCCGCCCGTTTCCTTCTCGCCGCCGAACGCGCCGCCGATCTCCGCGCCGCTCGGCCCGATATTGACGTTCGCGATCCCGCAGTCGCTGCCGGACGCCGACAGGAAGCGCTCGCTCTCGCGCATGTCGGTCGTGAAGATGCACGACGACAGCCCGTGCGACGCCGCATTGTTCGCCGCGATCGCGTCGGACAGTTCACGGTATTTCAGCACGTACAAAATCGGCGCGAAAGTTTCCTTCAGCACGATCGGCGTCTGCGACGGCATCTCGACAATTGCCGGGTTCACGTAGAAACCGCGCGCGTGCCCCGCCACCGCGTGCCGCTCGCCGCCGAATACCTTGCCGCCTTCGTTGCGCGCCTGTCCGAGCGCGGACTGCATGCGCGCGAACGACGCCTCGTCGATCAGCGGCCCCATCAGCACACCCGCTTCGAGCGGATTGCCGATCACGACCTTCGCATACAGCGCCTTCAGGCGCTCGACCGTCTTGTCGTAGATGCTTTCGTGAACGAACAGCCGGCGCAGCGTCGTGCAGCGCTGGCCGGCGGTGCCGACCGCGGAGAATACGATGCCGCGCAGCGCGAGTTCCATGTCGGCCGTCGGCGACACGATGCCCGCATTGTTGCCGCCGAGTTCGAG
>NZ_JAHACR010000165.1 GCF_018375725.1 Burkholderia sp.
CACTGTGCGTGTCGGTCGATTTCGAGACGCTGCCCGAGGTGCTCGCGATCGCCGAGGCGCATGACAATGTCTATGCGTCGGTCGGCGTGCATCCCGATCACGAGGACGCGCACGATCCGACGCTCGCCGAGCTGGTCGAGATGGCCGCGCACCCGAAGGTCGTCGCGATCGGCGAGACCGGACTCGACTACTACCGCCTCGAAGGCCGTTCGATCGCCGACATGGAATGGCAGCGCGAACGCTTCCGCACGCATATCCGCGCGGCGCACGCGACCGGCAAGCCGCTGATCGTGCATACGCGGGCGTCGTCGGAGGATACGCTGCGGATCATGGCCGAGGAGCGCGCGGACGTGCCGGGCGGCGTGATGCACTGCTTCACCGAGCCGTGGGCGGTCGCCGAGCAGGCGCTCGCGCAGAATTTCCATATCTCGCTGTCGGGCATCGTGACGTTCAAGAGCGCCGCCGACGTGCAGGACGTCGCGCGCCGCGTGCCGCTCGACCGGCTGCTGATCGAGACCGACTCGCCGTATCTCGCGCCGGTGCCGTATCGCGGCAAGCCGAATGAACCTGCGTACGTCAGCCATGTCGGACGCTTTATCGCGTCCGAGCGCGGCATCGCCGTCGAAGCGCTCGCCGACGCGACGACCCAGAATTTTTTCAGGCTGTTCAGGATTGCCCGCTGACGGCGGCGCGACGCAGCCGACCAAACCGAGGAAGGAGCCCACAACAATGACGAAGCCGATCCATCATCTGTCGAAACGCGCGCCGGCGGCCGCACTCATCGCCGCTGCATTCGTGGCAGGTGGACTGTTCGCCTCTGCCGGGGCGCGCGCGGAGTCGCTCGATGCGATCGTCAAGGCGGTCAAGTTTGACGACATCGCCGATATCGGCAAGCAGCTGAAGAACGGTCTCGATCCGAACACGACCGATTCCACCGGCGATCCGCTGCTCGTGATCGCCGCGCGCGAAAAGTCCGACAAGGTCGCCGCGGCGCTGGCCTCCGCGCCGAACGTCGATCTCGAGAAGGAAGACAAGGCGGGCGAGAACGCGCTGATGCTCGCGTCGCTGAACGGCGACACGGGCCTCGTGAAGCTGCTGATCGACAAGGGCGCCGAGGTCAACAAGAAGGGTTGGGCGCCGTTGCACTACGCGGCCACCAGCGGCCAGGATGCGGTCGTCAAGGTGCTGCTCGACCATTCGGCCTACATCGACACCGAGTCGCCGAACGGCACGACGCCGCTGATGATGGCGGCGCGCGGCAATCACCCGTCGACGGTCAACCTCCTGCTCGACGAGGGTGCCGATCCTCAGGTGAAGAACCAGCTCGGCCTGACGGCGCTCCAGTTCGCGAAGCGCTACAAGGCGCCGGACGCGGTCGACATCCTGAGCAAGCGCACCGTGCGTGTCGGCGCGTCGGCGCCGGCGGGCGCACAAAAAAGTGCAAAATGACGGTTTTGGGGGCGGCCGGACGCGTACCGGCGCCGGCGTGGCGCCGGCCGCTCCGGTAATTGCAGCAGGCGGTCTCGGGCCGCATTGATATAAGGAACACCATGTTGCGGGCTATGTTTTGTGCCGCGGCGTTCGCCGTGCCGCTGACTGCGGCAGCCTTCACGGGCGGCGATCTCGATCGGCTGTGCGCGAAGACGGACGTGAAGTCGAGGGCGTCGTGCGCGGCCTACATCGAGGGCGCTGCCGACGGCGTCTACAACACCATCGATGCGATCGGCGGCACCACGGGGCCGCGCGTCGGCCAGTATTTCTGCCTGCCGGCCGACATCCGGGCGCAGCAGATGACCGATGCGGTGCGCAAGTACATCGCGGAAAATCCGAAGCTGGCCGACTACAACGCGAGCACCGCAGTATCGCTCGGTCTCGGCAAAGCGTTCCCATGCAGGAACAATTACTGACCTGACGCCGTATCCGGGCGCATACCGCGTCCGGGCGCGATCGATACGTCCAGGACAACGACGTGCATGCGATCGCAAGCGTGCCATGTCCCCCCAACCGGCGTTGACGACTGCGACCGAAGCATGGCGGCATCTTTTGCGCAGCGAGAGCGGAGCGGCTTCCGACGCTTCCATGATCCCGGCTGCCGAGCGGTCGGAGTGCGGGCTGCGCGATCCGGCGCCATGAAGCAGGCCATCTCGTTGAAGCGCGTTGGCGGCCGCCGCGCCGGCACGCGAATGTATCCTGCCTGTAACACCCCCCATAAAATGCAAGCGGGCGGGTGCCGTGCGCCCGGATCGCTAATAATGGAACATTCGTGCCGGTGCAGAGCCGGTTGCCAGGAGACGAGGATCATGAGAATTGCCCAGATCGCCCCGCTGACCGAGTCGGTGCCGCCGAAGCTGTATGGTGGGACGGAGCGCGTCGTGTCGTACCTGACAGAGGCGCTCGTCGACCTCGGCCACGACGTGACCTTGTTCGCGAGCGGCGATTCGACGACGCGCGCGACACTCGAGCCGGTGTGGCCGCGTGCGTTGCGGCTCGACGCGTCGATCCGCGACCGGATTGCGCCGCACATGCTGCTGATGGAAACGGTCGCACGTCGCGCGAACGACTTCGACGTCCTCCATTTCCACATGGACTATTACTCGTTTTCGGTCTTCAATCGCCAGGAAACGCCGTACATGACGACGCTGCACGGCCGCCTCGACCTGCCGGAGCAGCAGCCCGTGTTCGACACGTTCAGCACCGCGCCGGTGATCTCGATCTCGAACGCGCAGCGTCAGCCGCTGCCGCAGGCGAAATGGCTGACGACCGTCTATCACGGACTGCCCGAGACGCTTTATACGCCACAGCCGGTCGAGCCGCGCTATCTGGCGTTCATCGGCCGTATCTCGCCGGAAAAGCGCGTCGATACGGCAATCCGCATCGCGCAGCAATGCGGATTGCCAATCAAGATCGCCGCGAAGATCGATGCAGCCGACCAGGAGTATTTCGAACGCGAGATCAAGCCGCTGTTCGCCCTGCCGCACGTCGAGTACATCGGCGAGATCGCCGATCATCAGAAGGCGGAATTCCTGTCGGGCGCGCATGCGCTGCTGTTTCCGATCGACTGGCCGGAGCCGTTCGGCCTCGTGATGATCGAGGCGATGGCGTGCGGGACGCCGGTGATCGCGTTCAACCGCGGCTCCGTGTCGGAAGTGCTGGACGAAGGGATCTCGGGCTTCATCGTCGAGGACGAGATCAGCGCGGTCGCGGCCGTCAACCGGCTGCACCTGCTGCCGCGTGCGCGCGTGAGGCAGCGTTTCGAGGAGCGCTTCACGTCGCGACGCATGGCGCAGCAGTATGTCGAGGTCTACCAGTCGCTGATCCGCGCGCGCAAGCGCTCGCGTTTCAAGGTGATCGATTCGACGACCTGAACGGTCGCACAAAAAAACGGCGATGTCCTTGCGGGCATCGCCGTTTTCGCATGCGTCGCGCGTGCGGCGCGACGGACATGCGTCAGATGTTCAGTTTCGAGACCTTCGTGCCGTTGATCGACACGTCGCCCATCAGGCCTGCGTTCGTCAGGACGACAACCTGGACCGGCGCGGTGGCCGTCGTGGTGTCGATCGCGCCGTTCGCGCCGACCTTCACGAGCGCGACCGATGCGCCGGCGCCGGCAGCCCAGCCGTCGGACTTGCGGAATTCGTCGAGTGCCTCCTGCGTCATGAACAGGAACACGATCGCCTTCGATTGCGCGCCGGCCTGCAGGCCGACCGACAGCGACGACGTGTTGTAGTAGCCGATCGTGCTGCCGCCGACGCGCAGCGCGCCGTTGCCGGTCTGGCCGCCCACGATGAAGCCGGCCTGGATCACATCCGGGAACACCAGCACGCCGCGCGACTTCGCGACGAGTTCACGCGAACCCTTGACCGTGGAATACAGGCGCGACAGCGTTGCGTCGACGCTCGCGTCGATTGCCTGACGCTTCGACGCGTTGGTCGATGCGGTGTTGGGCTTGTCCGGGGTCGTGGTGCAACCGGTGAGCGCGAGGCTTCCGACCACGAGTGCTGCGGCGACTTTGAGCACGAGATTCCGTTTTTGCATCGTTCTTCTCCATCGGGTGTAGTTCAGAGTGAGTCTCGCTCAATGAGCGGGTCACGACGGAAGTTATATCACAGCGGATTACAAATCCTTTTCATGCGTCGGTGAAAAAGCGTCAAATCGGGCGGCGGTGTCGCGACATGCCAACGCGAGTGCCGGTGTGTTGCCATCGATGAAAAGCGCTCCTGTTGTGCGGGAAGAATCGGGGAATCTTGCATTCCGCGCCATCATGCGCGGCATTTCAATGCGGGACGGGCGGCTTGATCGGCGGCCGTCGCAGCGCACGACGGAGCAGGGCGATGACGATGCCGCACGCGAACAGGAATGCGGCGGGCACGACCCAGTAGGCGACGAACGCATTCCACAGGTAGCGCGCGAGAATGTTGCGGCGCAACGCATATTCGTCGCGTGCCGCCTGCTGACGAGCGACCTGGGCGGCCAGGACGTCGGCAGGACAGCCGGCTGTGCGCGCTTCGTCGGGGTCGCCGTGGCAGCGTGCGGCGGCGCCGGCGGCGCGCTGCGCATCGGAGAATTGCCACGTGGTCAGCGCAAGGCGGAGATCGGCTCGGTTGTACGCCATCTCCTCGCGAATCTCGCGCACGGCGACGATCGCGACGGGCACGGCCCATACGGCGATCACGATCAGCCAGCGGCGGAACCAGCGGTGTTGTCGCCATGCCATCGAAACCTCCGTTTGACGCGGCATGCGCGTCTGTCTCGAGGGCGGCCCGATGGCGCTTCTGGTACTGGAATGGGCCGCATTGCAGCCATCATAGAAGAAAATGCGACAAAACGCCGCACCTCGCGCGCGATGCACGCGCGCCGCAAACAAAAATGCCGCGCACCGTCTGAACGGTGCGCGGCATGGATTCGGGAGCGTCGGGGATCAGGCGCCGGCCTGGGTGCTCAGGCAGCTCTTCATGAACGCCTTGCGCTCGTCGCCTTTCTTGTCGCCGGCGTCCTTGTTGCAGGCCTTCATCTTGTCCTGCTGCGACATCTTCTTTGCGGGCTTCGCCGACAGGCAGTCCTTCATGAATGCCTTGCGTTCGTCGCCCGTCTTGCCGGCGGCCTGGGTGTTACAGGCCTTCATCTTGTCCTGCTGGCTGTTCTGCGCGAAAACAGGGGAAGCCAACATGCCGCCGACGAGCAGTGCGGCTACGAGCGATTGGATCTTCATTTGACACTCCCAGTGGGTGAGTTGCGTTTTATTGAGGTTGTTTCGGAGTGAAACGCCAGGCGTTGACGCTAGGCGTGCCGGGCTCCGATTATCGCCAGTCAATGTGAAAACAACAAAACAGCATGTTGTATAACGCGCTGTTCGTGCCAGGCGTTGACCGCCTCGGCGTCGAAAACGCGCGATGACGATCAGGGCAAACCATGACGCGACGGGTGATTTAGGCGATGTCGCGCGAATTGCGCGTGCGTTGTTGCCAATTGCCGATCGCAAGCCATTACAATCGCGCGCATGACTACTTCGAACACTGCGCCCATTTCGTCGCCGACGATGCCGCGCATCGCCGTCCTCGCGACGGGCGGCACCATCGCCGGCGCCGCGCCCGATGCGGCCAGCACGGCCGGTTATCAGGCCGGCGCCCTCGGCGTCAATTTCCTGCTCGATGCGGTGCCGTCGCTCGCGTCGGTCGCACGCATCGACGCCGAGCAGATCGCCAGCATCGACAGCAAGGATCTCGCGCTGCCGCTGTGGAAGACGCTCGCCGCGCGCATCGATGCGCTGCAGGCCGACGAGACGATCGACGGCATCGTGATTACGCACGGCACCGATACGCTCGAGGAAACCGCCTACGCCCTGCACCTGACCGCGAAGGGCGACAAGCCGGTCGTGCTGACTGCCGCCATGCGGCCGGCGACCGCGCTGTCGTCCGACGGTCCGCTCAACCTGCTCAATGCCGTGACGGTCGCCGCGGATCCGGCGGCGCGCGGGCAGGGCGTGCTGGTTGCGTTCAACAACAAGATCCATGCCGCGCGCGACGTCGTGAAGACGAGCACGTACGCGGTCGACGCATTCCAGTCACCGGATCTGGGCGTGCTTGGCTGGGTCCAGGACGGACGCGTCGAGTTCGCGCGCCGCGCCACGCGTCCGCGCGATGCGCAACTGGCCATTCACAGCGCATGGCCGTCGGTCGAAATCGTCGCCAGCTACGCGGGCGTGACCCGCACGGCCGTCGATGCGCTGGTCGCGGCCGGCGTGCGCGGACTCGTCGTCGCGGGCACCGGCAACGGCTCGATTCATGCGACGCTGCAGGCCGCGCTGGCCGATGCGGTGAAGCAGGGCGTCGTCGTGGTGCGTGCATCGCGCGTCGGGTCGGGGCACGTGATGAAGAACGGCGCGGCGAACGACGATCTGCTCGGCTTTGTCAGCGCGGGATCGCTCAATCCGTTCAAGGCGCGTGTGCTGCTGATGCTCGCGCTCGCGAACGGCATCGGCGAACGCGATGCATTGCAGCGCGTGTTCGACACGTATTGAGGCCGCACGCCGCGTCCGGCCTATGAAATACACAACCCCACGCTTGTCGGAGCGTGGGGTTCGTCGGCGGTGTGCGGCAGGCCTCGGCCTGCCGCTCGCGCATTCGGCGCTGCGTGGCGCTCAGGACAGCGGCGGAATCACGAGCTTCTGGCCCGGATAGATACGGTCGGGGCTCGACAGCATCGGGCGGTTCGCCTCGAAGATCACGTTGTACCGGTTCGCATCGCCGTATTGCGACAGCGAAATCGCGGACAGCGTGTCGCCGCTGCGTACTTCGTAAAACGTCGCTTCCGGCGCCGGATTGTCGACGTCGAGCGCATCGTCGTTGACGGCTGCGACGCCCTGCACGTTGCCCGATGCGACCTTGACCTTGTCCTTGGTCGGCTGGTCGCTGACGCTGCCCGACAGTGTCACGGTGCGCGATGCGCCGTCGAACGCGACGGTCAGGTTCGACGTGTCGAGACCTTGTGCGCTGATGTATTGCTTGATGGCTTCGGCCGCGGCCTGGTTCGCGGCATTCGGATCGGTGGCCGCTTGCGCGTCGGCGTGGCCCAGCAGTTTTTCACCCGCCTCTTTGATAAACGAAAGAAGACCCATCGCTTCACTCCCTTAGGTGGTTGAAAAGAAAACGCGCCATGCAGTGCTGAAAAAAACACCGCGCAGCACGTGAACGCGCGCGCGGCATGTTTCTCGAAAGGCGTGGCAAGAGTGTAGGCGTTCATGGCGACAATTGCATGGGGAATCGCGCTCGTGAACGTAAAGGAATGTAAGCGGCAAAATCCGACAGACGGACACCCGACGACGACGTCTGACCGACCAAGGCTTCCCCGGCGTCGCCGGGTGCCGCTGCGGACCCCGCTTCACCGCTCTCAGCCCGGAGCGGCGTTTTTGCCCCGGCGCACACGCGATGGCGATGCACGGCGGAGCGCCCCACAAGGATGCGCGGCAACCCGCGCATCGTGCGACCCTGAACCACGGATTGCCTGATCGTTTTTGACGGGCATGCGCGCCGGACGCGGCGGCGTGCGATTCGGTCAGGCAGTCCTGGCGTCGGCTGCCGATTGATCGAGCGAGAAGTTCGACATGATCTCAAGCGCGCGCACGAGCGCCGAGTGATCCCATGCCTTGCCGCCGTGCGCCACGCAGGCGCTGAACAACTGCTGCGCGCTCGCGGTATGCGGCAGCGCGAGGCCGAGCCTGCGTGCGCCGTCGAGCGCGAGGTTCAGGTCCTTCTGGTGCAGTTCGATGCGAAAGCCCGGATTGAACGATCGCTTCGTCATGCGTTCGCCGTGCACTTCGAGAATCCGCGATGCCGCAAAGCCGCCCATCAGCGCCTGGCGCACGCGTTCCGGATCGGCGCCCGAGCGCGCGGCGAACAGCAATGCTTCGGCGACCGCCTCGATGTTCAGCGCGACGATGATCTGGTTCGCGACCTTGCAGGTCTGGCCCGCGCCGTTGTCGCCGACCAGCGTGATGTTCCTGCCCATCAGGTCGAACAGCGGCTTCGCGCGCTCGAACGCCTTTTGCGGGCCGCCGACCATGATCGTCAGCGTCGCGTCGCGTGCGCCGACTTCGCCGCCGGACACCGGCGCGTCGAGATAATCGCAGCCGAGCGCGTTGATCTGCTTCGCAAACGCCTGCGTGTCGAGCGGGGAGATCGAGCTCATGTCGATCACGAGCTTGCCGGCCGTGAGCCCCTTGGCGACGCCGTCGTCGGCGAACAGCACGTTATGGACGTCGGGCGTATCGGGCACCATCGCGATGATGATGTCGGCGGCCTGCGCGACTTCGGTGGAGTTCGCGACGACCTTCGCCGCCGCGCGCAGGTCGTCCGGCACCGCGTACGCGCCGTTGACGACGAGCCGATGATCGCCCTTGAGCAGGTTGCGCGCCATATGCGCGCCCATGATGCCGAGGCCGATGAAACCGATGGTTGCCATGCTGGATAGCTCCTTTGATGATCGGAGTGGATGCTTGGACGCAGAGGTCGGCACGCTGCGCGTGCGGCGGCCCCATGTTGCTCACGCGGATCCCGTCGAATCGGGCGGGATGCGGCGAAAGCGGATGGCGGGACGCCGCTCAGGCGGCGCGCCGCGCCGATCCCGGCAGACAGCCGGCAAGGTCGTGCAGCCAGCCGAGCCCTGCCGCCGTGGTGGTGCGAGGCTTGTATTCGCAGCCGATGTAGCCGTCGTATCCGAGCCTGTCGAGCAGCGCGAACAGGAATACGTAATGGATTTCGCCCGTGCCCGGCTCGTGGCGGCCCGGGTTGTCCGCGAGCTGGATATGGCCGATCTTCGCGAGATGGCGCTCGATCGTCGCGGCCAGTTCGCCTTCCATGCGCTGCATGTGATAGACGTCGTATTGCAGGAACAGGTTGTCCGAACCGGTCGCGCGGATCACGTCGAGCGCGTCGGACGAGCGGGTCAGCGCGAAGCCCGGGATGTCGAACGCATTGCAGGGCTCGACGAGCAGACGGATGCCTTCGCGCGCCAGCGCATCGGCGGCGAAGCGCAGGTTGTCGACGATCGTGACGAAGGTCTTGTCCCGTGCGGTGCTTGCCGGCGGAATGCCGACCAGGCAGTTCAGTTGCGGCACCTTCAACGCCTTCGCGTACTCGATCGCGAGGCCGACGCCATCCTGGAACTCGCCGATCCGGTCGGGCAGGCACGCAATGCCGCGCTCGCCCTGATCCCAGTTGCCGGCGGGCAGGTTGTGCAACACGAGGCGCAAGCGATGCGCGTCGAGCTGCTCGGCCAGCGCCTCCTTGGCAAACGGATACGGG
>NZ_JAHACR010000166.1 GCF_018375725.1 Burkholderia sp.
CGGCGGTGCCCGTGACCGCCGCCAGCGCGACCGCGACGCCCACGCGACGCGCCGACCGCTTCACCCGCAGCCATCCCATTGCCCGCACCATCCGTCACATCCCCCGACGTCGCGCAGCGATCCTTTGCAGCAGGCTGAATGCGCCGAGCGCGAGCAGCAGCCCCGCGACGACGCCGACCGCGCCGAGCACCACCGGATGCCGCGCCGCATGCGTCCAGACGCGCGCGTACCACGGCACGAAGCCGACCACGTACGGCTCCGCGACCCGCATGCTGTCGACCGCTCCCGGCCGCACCAGCGCGAGGTCGCCCTGGACGTGCGCGACGAGCCCGGCGTTCTCGAACACGTCGAGCACGTCGCCCAGGCGTGCCGGGTCGGTCGCCGTCAGTGCGACGACACTGCGGCCGCGGCTGCCCGGCAGTTCGAAACCGAGCAGCGCGGCCAGCGAGCCGTTCTGCTCGATCCGTGCGCCGCCGTCGGCCATGCCGACGCCATTGCGCCAGCGCTCCTTCACCGTGAACGCGACGCGCGTGCCGCCCGCGCCGGCGTGTTCGCCAACCGCAAGCGGCAGCGACGCGCGCCAGCGCTCCAGCAGCGGAAACGACGGCTCACCGTCGATCACGAGCAGATCCTTGGCCGACAGCGCAGCGACGTCGCCCGGCCGCGCGACCTGCACGCGCAGTGCCGGGAAACCGGTTCACTCGCCCATATGGCCCAGCATCGTCAGAAACGCTTCCAGTTCCCGCGGCGACGGCCGGTCGGCGACGACCACCGCGGTCTGCGACAGATCCGCGAAACGGGTGAACGGAAAGCCGCTGTTCGCGAAGTACGCCAGGTTCGGCAGTTGCGCGTAATGGACGAAGTGCGAGAAATCGATCGTCGAATCCGGATCGATGGCCGCGCGCTGCGGCTCGACAGCAGTGCTCGCGCACAAACTTGTCTTCTGGGAATCGAGCGTGAACTGCAACTGCAGCTGGTTGCCGCTGCCGACACGGAACGCGGGAATGTCGACATCGCTCGTCACCCGGCCTTCAGGCACCGACAGCAGCGGCAACTGCAGGCGGCCGTGCCCGTCCTCGGCGCGCGCCGGCCCGAGACGGTACGACTTCACGAGCTGGTCGTTGATCTCGACGGCAAGCGTCGAATTGTCCTGCACGGTCGGTGCGGTATAGCGGTAGCGCAGCATGACCGGCACGCCCGCGCCGTTCCACGAATACAGGTCCGCCGGCACGCGCAGGTTCAGGCGGATCGGATCGGGTGCCGTGCCGCGCACTTCGAGCTCGCGCGGATCGGAAACCAGTTCGCGGAACGCGATCGGACGGTTGACCGGCAACCAGCGCGGCGCGTCGTACGGCTTGCGCGGCGCGCCGATGTCGACGTGCGCGACCGTCGCCGATGCTCCCGACAGCGCTGCACGCCCGAGCACCAGCGTATTGACCGCGTCGTCGACTTCAGCCGCATTGCGGCCGGTGACGATCAGCACCTTCTTGTCCGGTGCGGTCGGGCTGTCCGCCACCGCGAGCATCGGGCCGTTGACAGGCGGCAGCGACAGGCCCGGCGGCAGCATCGTGACCGGACCGACCAGCACGGCATGATCGTTCGTCGGCAACGCCGACGACACCGGAAAGCGCGCCCGGCGGTAATCGGCCAATGCGCCGAACCACGACGCGAGCACGCCCGCGCTGCGCAGCGTCGCCGTATCGGGCGATGGCGGCAGCACGAACGGCAGACGCACGTGTCCGTTGTCGCGCCGGTCGAAGAACGGCGCGGGCAGCAGCGCGAGGTCGCTGGGCAGGCGAACCGCCGTCTCGTCGAGAATCAGCTCGCTCGTCGGGCTCACGTCCGCCCACAGCGCCGAGCTCGCGGGATCTTCGCAATGATCGAGCGAATAGTGCGCGATGAGGCGCAGCCCGATCTGATTGAAATCGGAGAAGTAGCGCGGATCGATCGGGATATCCTGCGTCACCGTGCGGCCCGCGTTCGCCTGATCGAACGGCACGGTCGCGACCACCTCCCCGTTGACCGACACTTTCAGGTGCGACATGGGGAACACCAGCGCCGGTGAATACGCGTAGGTCAATCGTAGCCGCGCTCCCGTCACCACACGATCGAGCCGCACGCCGGCGCTGATCGTGCGTGCGGCATCGGCGCCCCGCAGGCGCACCGGATCGAACGCGCCAAGCGTCGAGAACGGCAGGTGCACGGTCGTGACGGGCCGGCCGCCCGGCGCGGCGCCCGCCACCGGCGCGCTCGCGGCCGCCGGCGCAACCGAAATGGCGGGCACCGTGGCGGATGGCGACGTCGTGGCAGCCGGCAGACAGGCGGCATAAAGCGAAGCTGCCGCCGCCGCAACCGAAATGGCGAACGAAAGGATCGGCTTCATGAACGGCTCCGTTTCAGCTGGTTGTCGAGATTGTCGAAAACGACACATGCAAAGCAGCTATGCCGATGATTGAGCATCTCCAATGCATTCCCTCTTGTTCTGGCCTTGATGACGTGATCAATCCGGTGTGGCGGCCTCCGCCACACCCGGACACCGCGCATGCGCGAGCCCCGGCGCATATTCGTCAGACTATCCTAAAAATAGACCGAAACTTACCCCAATTTGCAAGGATTGGACAGACAAGCGGGAAAGCCGGTCAGAAATGCAGGGGGAATGCGATCCGGAGGTATGAATTACGCCGTTGTCAGCGCATAGAGCAAACGGCATATTGCTGATGCGGAACATCGCGCAACGCCACGGTAGCCGGATGTCAGCGGCAATCCCGTTGCAGGCGGCCGGGCTGGCGCATCCGCGTGAGCGGCGCATATGCTACAGCATTCCGGACAGCGCCCCCCGCGTTTTCTTCGTGGCAGCACTGACTTGAGTCACGTCGTCGACATTGCGACCCCGCCCCCGAAGACCCTGCTGCGCCGCATCGGCGCGCAGACCGAAATGGCCAAATTCGGCCTCGACCTTGGCATTGCCTTCGAGCAGCGCACACAACTCGGTTCGCATGAGGACGCGATCGGGCGATGTCGTCGGATCTGCGTCCATGATTTCCCGCTCAAAATCGGCAACCGCCGACGTGCCGATCATCGGAGCGAGGTTGTCGCGCCGGGCGCTCCGACGCTGGCGCGCAGTGGTCGGTGACCATCAGCCTTGCGAAGGCCAATGCCCCAAACGTGCTGGAACGGAACGGCATTGCTTTGAACTGTCGTGACCGATTCCGCCTACGGTCATCATCGCGACGAACGTCCTCGAACTTGTCTCGTCACGCGCCTTCATACCACTAAAGTCCGATGAAGCGATCGCACCATTGGGATTGAAGAACGCGTGCCACAAAGCCTGCTTTCATAGAACATTGAATACCCGTCGCGACGATGGCGAAATTCCATATTTAACAGAAGACCTCGAATTTATTGATATTCGAAGTTATATTGCCATTAGCATCAATCGTGACATGCATCGTCAAGCGATAGTGCAAGTCCGGCACGCCTCTATCGACTGCGATCACCATCCCTGAAAATACAGTCGTGTAACTTATAGCACCGGAGGAAAGGGTATTTTCGGTTGTATTCCCCCCTTCATTGTCAATATATCTTGCACCGGTGCTGCTTCCCACTCCTACGCCACGAACGCGCACGTATGTTGTTACGTGCAATCCACCAGCACTATCCGTCACCACCCTGACATCAAATTGCATCTTTCCGGAAAGGGTATATGTTTCATTATTGCAATTATTCAATCCCTGTGCGGTGAATGGCTGCCACGGACTGCCGTAAGCATATGCCGCGCCCGCTCTCGCAGCAGGAACCCAAAATACCGATGCGATGATGAGGAAAAAAATATGGCCACAATGGCTGCATGTGTTTTCAAGCGTCTCATTTCCCACTCCTGCATTTTAAAATAATGCCAATACCGACCAACGGACCCTTGAACGCGTGAGCTGGACGGCCACGTTAGTGCCAGAGTGAGTTGCATGCCAATAGAACGGCACCTCGCCGAGCGCAGTTGCACTGCAGCAACACCAATTCGCTGATATTTTGTTTTGGGCTTGCAGCACCGGGCAAATGATCACGGCGATTCGCTCAACAGACAAACGGAATCAACCCAATCCTGTGCACCGTCAGATGCAATTCACGACGTTGTTATGAAGTGTCACGTTGCGTCGCTCATTTCTTTTTCACCCTTACTGCGTTTCGCAGCGGTGCACGATCCAGCCGATGTCATCCGTTGGCCCCAACGCCCCTGGCCAGACATGGCAAGCAACAATGGCACCATCCGCAACAACTTATTGATTTTTATCTGAAATCAGAGTGAATTCGTGCCCGTACGGCAGCAATTCGGCCAAATATGTTTCAGTATCGAAACGTTCTTCCTTGCCGAGCATGTTTAAACATTCGCTGGATAGGCGATTGGCCATCAGGCGCGAAGCATCGTTGGCCAACAGCCGTGCGGAACGGTTCGGAGAAGGTAGAAACCGGTCACACGTCAGTCACACGGAATTGTGACTGGCTCTGCAACCCAGCGGGAAACAGACCGTGCGTAATTGATTGATCTGTCAGGAAATTCTGGCCCGCCCTACATGATTCGAACATGTGACCTACGGCTTAGAAGGCCGTTGCTCTATCCAACTGAGCTAAGGGCGGTCTGGGGAAGAAGACATCGACCCGTCGAACCTGACAAAAACACTTCAGGCCCGGCGAACGCCGAGCCCGAAATTATACCTGATCACCATGCAAGATCGGCAGCCGTATCATCACATCGGCTGCGGATGGAACATGAACCATCCAAGACAGAACACACCGGCAATCGCACAGTACACGCCGAACGACGCCAGCCGCCCGCGCCCTTCGAAATAGCGCATCAGGAAACGCACGCTCAGATAGGCCGCGATCGCAGTCAGCACACCGCCCAGCAGCGCATCGCCGAGCTGATCCGGTGCGCGGAAGAGCTTCGGCAACTCGAGCACGCCGGCCGCGAAGATGATCGGCGTGCCGAGCAGGAACGAGAATTCCGCCGCCTTCTCGGCCGTCAGCCCCGCAGCGTTACCGGCAATCATCGTCAACCCGCTGCGCGAGAAGCCAGGAATCAGCGCACCGACTTGCGCCAGCCCCACGAAGAACGCCTGCTTGAACGTCAGCTTCTCGGGCGGACGGTGCGCGCGGCTGCGCTGGATGCGATCGCCGAGCCACAGCAGCACGCCATTGACGATCAGTGCGACGGCCACGATGCGCAGGTCATGAAACACGCGTTCGATGCGCTTTTCGAGCAGCAGGCCGACAATCCCGGTCGGAATCGTGCCGATGATGAGCGCCCACATCAGATGCCCTTCGTCATTGCGGCGGCCGCCGAGCGATGCGAAAAAACCGCGCGCCAGTTCGATCCAGCGCGCGCGGAAATACCACAGCAGTGCGATAGCGGTGCCGAGGTGCAGCGCGACGAGGAACGGCAGCAGTTGCGGCGCATGCTTGTCGATGTGCATGCCGAACAATGCCGGCACCAACAGCGTGTGGCCCAGACTGCTGACCGGGAAAAGTTCGGTAACGCCCTGCAGGACGCTCAGAAATACCAGAAACCCAAGACTCACGCGTCGGTCCTTTTTTACGGAAATTAGGTGGGAAGTCATTCCGGGCGTCACGGCACACATGCCGTGGCATGTCGCCCGGAAACGCGTCCCGATTATGCCGAGCGCACATGACCGAGCCAAGGCATTCGACACGATATTGCGGCGCCGCACACAACCGCCCGCAATTCGTAAGCAGTAAGAAAGCAAAAAGCCCGCCGTTTGAATGGCGGGCTTTGCGGATTCGGTAGATTGTGCCGTTACCGGCCGAGCTGATAGAAAAACAGCACGGTGCTGCCGGTGAACATCCCAAACAAGGCGATACCCATTGCCATTGCCAGATCCATGCGCGCTCCTCGAAGTGTCATGACCCGGTAATACAACCGGTGGATCGCACATTATCCGTACGCGTATCGACCATCAAAACTCGCAATTTCCCGAGAAGGGTTTTCCCCGACGCATCGGCGGCCCGATAATGGAGCGCCGTACCGTCCAGCAGCCTCGTCAACCACTCACTCCCGATTCGCCATGCCGACCTTCCAGCAACACGAGATTCACGAACTCCACGCCGGCCCGTCGCTCGTCCGGATCGCGCCGCAATATGGCGGACGCCTGTTGTCATGGGACGTCGACGGCGAACCCATCATCTTCTGGCCGGCCGATGCCGACTGGCGCAACGTCGCGCGCGTGCGCGGCGGCAATCCGCTGCTGTTCCCGTTTCTCGGCCGCCATCGCGTCGACGGCGCGCTCGGCCGCTGGCGCGATGCGTCGGGCGTCGTCCGCGACCTGCCGGCGCACGGCTTCGCGCGTGACCTGCCATTCTCGTCACATCCCACCGCGGACGGCACCGGACGCACCATGAAGCTCGAGAGCAGCCCCGCACTGCACGCCAGCTATCCGTTCGATTTCCGTTTTGAAGCGACCTACCGCCTCGCCGACGCGCATACGCTCGATGTCGCGCTGACGACAACCAATCGCGGCGACACGCCGATGCCCTATTACGCCGGCCATCATTTCTACTTCGCGCTGCCGCACGCGGAGCGCGGCCAGACGACGCTCGAACTGCCACCGACGCACCGACGGCAACAACTCCCCGACGGCACGATCAGCGCCCCCGAACCCGGCGACGCGCATTACGCGCTGGACGACGCACGCCTCCACGACTGTTTCCATTGTCTCGACGGCACGGCGTCCGCGCCGGTGCGAATCGCGATGCCGGGCCGCCGCCGGACGGTCGAAATCGATCTCGATGTGCCCGGCTCGATCCCGTGGTACGCGGTGACGACCTGGACGGAAAAGCCCGACGCCGACTTCTACTGTGTCGAGCCGTGGCTGGGTCTGCCCGATGCGATCCACAACGGGCTCGGGCTGCGCATGCTCGCGCCTGGCGCGACCGAAACCGCGGCGCTGCGCATCCGCGTCGCGCCATTCGCGCGCTGACGCGCCGGCCGCCGGGCGCGCGCCCGGCGGCACCCATCTGCGGCCCGATCGTCGAACCCGTTAAAATCTGACGTTTTGCCAACTGTCGCGCCGCGCGCGCCAGCGTTTTGCGAGGTTCAATGTTCGGAACAACAACGAAGCGACTCATCGCAGCATCGTTCGCCGCCCTGCTCGTCGCCTGCGGCTCCGCGCCCGTCGGCCCCGGTTACTACCGCGTCGAACGCGGCGACACGCTTTACAAGATCGCGCGCGCCAACCGCCAGTCGGTACAGAACATCGTGCGCTGGAACCAGATCACCCATCCCGATGCGATCGAAGTCGGCCAGGTGCTGCGCGTCGAGCCGCCGCCCGGCACGACGACATCGAGCATCGGCACCGGAAGTGCCGGACGCAGCCGGCCGGCGCCGTCGGCGCCCGTCGAATCTGCGGTGAAGCCCGCCTCCAGCATTGCGCTGATCTGGCCGGCAGCCGGCGATGTGATCCGCACGTTCGACGGCGCGACCTCCAAGGGCATCGACATCGCGAATCGCCCCGGCACGCCGGTCCTCGCGGCTGCGCCGGGCGTCGTCGTCTACGCGGGCAACGGGCTGCGCGGCTACGGCAACCTGATCATCGTCAAGCACAACGCCGATTACCTGACGGCCTATGCGCACAATCGCGCGCTGCTCGTCAAGGAAGGCCAGTCGGTCACGCAAGGACAGACGATCGCCGAAATGGGTAACAGCGACAACGATCGCGTCGCACTGCATTTCGAGCTGCGCTACGGCGGACGCTCGATCGACCCTGCGCGGTATCTGCCTGCCCGCTGAGCGCAAACGGATCGCATGCGGTGCCAGCCCGCACCGCGCGCATGTCGTGATGGTGTTCGGAAGGCGCCGGTCAGCGTTTACGCAGACGGCCGGACAGAGGATCGACGTGGCGCGCGAATGCCACCAACGCGACAATTCCGATCAGGCTGAACCCCGCAGCAAACAGAAGCAAATCCATGGTCTCTTCAAGTCAACGTCGTCATCTTATGCGTCATTGCCGAATCCTGCGCTGACGCGCGGTCATCGCACGAGCCTGAATTTTCCCCAAGATGTCGTACAGTCTCCGCCTGAGCACGTAAAAAACTACCGGATCGGCCCCGGCCCGATCGAGGACTGCCTGCTCGCGCATCCCGCGGTGCGCATGGCGGCCGTCGTCGGCGTGCCCGACACGACGCATGAAACGCATGCGGGCGGATGGTTTATAGTGGCACTCACCTGCAGTCTTTCAATCAATCCGATGTCCTCCGAATCCGCAAACGAACCCGGCGCCGGCGCGTCGCATAGCCCGCTCTACGCCAAGCTCCTCGGCGAAACCGCCAAGATCGACTGGTGCGATCTGGAACGCTTCTTCGCGCAAGGCAAGCTGCTGTCCGTCGCGCGCGACCTCGATCTCGTGAGCGTCGCCGAAGCGATCGCCGGCGACGACGCCACGCAGGTCACGCAATGGCTTTCCGCCGGCCACGTCGAGCGCATGCAGGCCGATACCGCGCGCGATTATGCGGCGCGCAATCCTGAGTTGTGGGCGGTCGTCGTATCGCCGTGGGTGTGCGTGCAGGAACGCGGCTGACGCGTCCGCAATGCCCAATCCTGTCTTATCGCCCGCGGCCGGGCCGCAACCGGCCGCGGCATCCCATCGGCGCGTGCTCGCGCTTGCCTTTCCGATCGTCCTCGCCAACCTGACCCAGCCGATTCTCGGCGCGGTCGATACGGCCGTGGCCGGCCATCTCGACGGCACGCAGTATCTCGGCGGCGTGGCGCTCGGCGGCCTGTTCTTCAATTTCGTGTTCTGGGGCTTCGGCTTCCTGCGCATGGGCACGACCGGTCTCGTCGCACAGGCGCATGGCGCGCGCGATGGCGAAGGCATCAGGTTGAACGTGCTGCGCGCGCTCGTCGCCGCATTCGTGCTCGGCGTGATCGTGCTGGCGCTGCAGACGCCGCTGTTGTCGTTCGCGCTGCACGCCCTCGGCGGCAGCGACGCGGTACGCGCGACGGCGCTCGCCTACAGTCACGCGCGAATCTGGGCCGCGCCGTTCGCACTGGCGAACTACGTCGTGCTCGGCTATTTGCTCGGCATGCAGCGCGTCCGCCTCGCATTCGTCTCGCAGGTATTCATCAACGCCGTCAACGTCGGCGCGGTGCTGCTCTACGTGTACGGATTCGGCTGGGGTATCGCCGGCATCGGCGCTGCCACCGCCACCGCGGACGCGTGCGGTTTCGCGCTCGGCGCGTGGATGCTGTGGCGGTCGCGGCCGCGCGGCTTGCCGCCGCTTGCCGCG
>NZ_JAHACR010000551.1 GCF_018375725.1 Burkholderia sp.
TCGGCGCAGTCGCGCTCGATCGGCACGGCCATCTCGCAGCGGCGACATCGACGGGCGGCATCACCAACAAGCAGCCGGGGCGCGTCGGCGATTCGCCGATCATCGGCGCGGGCTGCTACGCGGACGACGCGACCTGCGCGGTCTCGTCGACCGGCACCGGCGAGATGTTCATCCGGCTCGCGACCGCCTACGACGTGGCCGCGCAGATCGCGTATCGCGGCGTATCGCTCGGCGAAGCCGCATACGACGCGGTGATGAACAAGCTGCCGCGCATCGCGGGCCGCGGCGGGATCATCGCGGTCGATGCCCGCGGCAACGTCGCGATGCCGTTCAATACCGATGGCATGTATCGCGGCTATGCACGCGTCGGCGAGGCGCCCGTCACCGGCATTTATCGCGACGACGCGGCCTGATTCCGCACCGCATGGAGACCCGCATGGCTTCGAACCGAAATCCGTCCGGCCTCGTGCTGCCAGAGCAGCGCGTCATCTCGGTCGACGACCTGTCGGTGACGTTCAGCCGCGAAGGCGCGACATTCGACGCGGTGCGCGGCGTGTCGTTTCATGTCGATCGCGGCGAGACGCTGGCGATCGTCGGCGAATCCGGCTCGGGCAAGTCGGTCACGTCGCTCGCGCTGATGCGGCTCGTCGAGCATGGCGGCGGCACGATCGCGGGTGGCCGTATGCTGTTCCGGCGGCGCAGCGGCGCGGTGATCGATCTCGCGCAAGCCAGCGCGGCGACGATGCGCAGCGTGCGCGGCGCCGACATCGCGATGATCTTCCAGGAGCCGATGACGTCGCTGAATCCGGTGTTTACGGTGGGCCACCAGATCAGCGAGGCCATCGCGCTGCATCAGTCGAAGAGTGCGTCCGGCGCGCGTGCGGAGGCGTTGCGCCTGCTCGATCTGGTGCGCATTCCCGAAGCGCGCCGGGTGTTCGAGCGTTATCCGCATAAGTTGTCCGGCGGGATGCGTCAGCGTGTGATGATCGCGATGGCACTGTCGTGCCGGCCAGCGCTCCTGATCGCGGACGAGCCGACCACCGCGCTCGACGTGACGATCCAGGCG
>NZ_JAHACR010000167.1 GCF_018375725.1 Burkholderia sp.
GGTGTTCGAGCGCGCCGTCCAGCACGTACGACAGGATTTCCATGTCGCGATGCTGATGCTTGCCGAACCCGCCGCCGGGCGCGACGCGGTCGTCGTTGATCACGAGCAGGTCGGAGAAGCCGACCTGCTTCGGATCGTAATAGTTGGCGAACGAGAACGTGTGGCGGGAACTGAGCCAGCCGTGCTCGGCGCGGCCACGCTGATTTGCTGCTCTGATTTCGAACATGATGGTTTCTCTGTGGATCGCCGGCGCTCCGGAGATGGGCGCGGCCGACCGTTGAAGACAGCTTATGTCAATCCGTTTGACAAATAAACACGGGAAGCGATAATCACCGTCACACTCTGGTGGACAATCATGGAATTAGACGACCTCCGAATCTTCGTCGCGACGGTGGATGCGGGCAGCTTCACGGCCGCGGCCGACCAGCTGATGCTGTCGAAGCAGTTCGTCAGCCGGCGCACGATGGCGCTCGAGGCGTCGCTGGGTGTGCGGCTGCTGCACCGCAATACACGCAAGCTGGCCGTCACGGAATCGGGACACGAGTTCTACGCGCGTGCCCAGCGCATCCTGGCGGAAGTCGCGGACGCGGAGCAGGCGATGTCGGTGCGGCGCACCGAGCTGCACGGTTCGTTGCGGATCAGCGCGCCATTGTCGTTCGGCATCAGCCATCTGTCGCCGTTGATCGCGCAGTTCCTCGTGGCGCATCCGGCGGTCCGGCTCAACGTCGATCTGAGCGACCGGCGCGTCGATCTGATCGGCGAGGGTTTCGATCTCGCGCTGCGGATCGGCCCGCTCGAGGATTCGTCGCTGGTGGCGCGCAGCCTGGGCGAGTGGCCGATGGTCGTGTGCTGCAGCCCGGCTTACCGGCGCGACCACGGCGTGCCGTCCACGCCCGCCGAGCTGGACGCTCACGTGTGCCTGCCGTACGGGCGGGAGGGGCGCGCCGGCTGGGAATTCCATATCGACGGCGCGCGCCGCACGATCGACGTGCACGGGCCGCTCCTGGCGAACAACGGCGAGGTGCTGCGGGATGCCGCCATTGCCGGGCTGGGCATCGCCTTGCTGCCGCAATTCATCGTCGGGCCGGCGCTCGACGATGGCACGCTCGTGCCGATCCTCGAGCCCTATACACCGTTGCCGCTGCGCCTGAACGCCGTCTTCCCCCGCCATCGCGAGGCGTTCGTCACGCTGCGCACCTTCATCAACTTCCTGGCGGAGCGTCTGGGGCGCGACGCGGTTCGGGCGAGCGGGCCGCACGCGACGTAACGGACGGACGCGCGTGCGGCGCACGTTCGCACGCGCGGATGGTCAGTCGGCGCGTGATTGTCCACTCAGGCGTGACACCGAATCTCATTTGACCTCGTTGATCAATCTGTATGTGTCAGTAGACTACGCATCAATGCTTTACGAGATCCGGTCGCCTGACTCAGCAGGTCGGGCGCAGGAGATCGAGACGCATTCGGATGGTCGCCATGACGATCCGGGCGCGGTGCGGTCGATGTTCTTTGTCGAAGCGCGGGATGTCGTGGTCTGTTGCCATCGTCTTGCGCCAGTCAACGCTTTTCACTTTTATCTGGGGTCATTGCTATGAGGTACATTTCGCTGGAATCGCAAAAGGATGGCATGCTGTTGTTCGCACGTGTGCTGTTGATGGTGCTGTTCGTGTTGTTCGGCTGGGAGAAGCTGGCCGGGTTTGCGGGCACGGTCGGATACATGGCGTCGACAGGCGTGCCGATGCCGACGCTGGCGGCCCTGATCGCCGTGGCCGTCGAGCTGGGTGGCGGCCTGCTGATTGTCGCGGGTTTCTTCACGCGGCCGATTGCGCTGGCGCTCGCCGTCTATACGTTCGTCACCGCGCTGATCGGCCATCGTTACTGGGCGATGCACGGGATGGAGCAGTACCTGGCGATGATCGACTTCTACAAGAACGTCAGCATCAGCGGTGGCCTCTTGCTGCTGGCGCTGATCGGGCCGGGCAAGTATTCGGTCGACCGGAAGTAAGGCGATCCGCCGCGCGGCGCGTGCGCAAGCCGGACGCTGCGCACGCGCCGGGACACACCGCCGCGCCTTCGGGCGCGGTTTTTCGTTCATGTGCCGCCGGCGTCTCCCGGCCCGGATCATGCGACGCGGCGCACTGCGATTGCCGCGCAATTGGCGTAGTCTGGATGCGATCGCGGCCAGCGTGCCGCTGCCCGGATCGTCAACCGCGCTGCGAGGTTCGACGCGATGCGCTTCATCGTTCGGCTGCTGGGGGTTGTCTGCGTCGGCCTGTTCGTGTCCGGCGCACGCGCATCGGCGCCCGTGCCGGACGCGGACGCGGACGACGTGCCGCCTGTCACGCTCGAAAGCGACATCCACCTGTTCGTGATTCAGCGCGACGGATCGCTCGAGGAGCACGACGATTCGACACTGCGCGCGAACACCGCGAGCGGTATCGACGCGATCGCGCAACGCTACGTCTGGTTCGACAGGGATATCGAGCGGGTCGAACTGCTGGCCGCCGAGACGATCGATCGCGACGGTGTCGCGCATGCGGTCGGCCCGGACGCGATCCGCGACGTGCAGGAGCCGCGTTCGGCCGGGGCGCCGACATTCCAGAACGGCGTGCTGCGCACGGTCGTGTTTCCCGGCGTCGAAGCGGGCTCACGCACGCGCGTCGCGTTCCGCAAGGTGCGGACGAGGCCGCTCAATCCCGGTTACTTTGCCTATTTCGTCGAACCGTCGCGCGAGCCGGTCGACAGCCAGCGCCTGATCTTCGATCTGCCCGCCGACATGCCGCTGCATGCCGACGCGCGCGGCTACGTCGCGCTGCCGCCGGTCACGGAGAACGGCCGCACGCGCTATGCATTCGCCTACCGTCACGGCCCGTATCCCCGTATCGAAAACGGCGCAGTCGCCGATGCGACCGACGGCGACCGGCTGATGGTGTCGACGCTGCCCGACTTTGCCGCGTTCGCTGCGCGCTATCGCGCATCGGCGGTCGATCCGGGCGCATCCGATCCCGCGGTCGTGCGGCTGGCGCAGACCCTGACCGCGGGCGCCGCCGATCCGCGCGACAAGGCACGCATCCTGTACGACTGGATGCAGGCGAACGTTCGCTATGTCGCGCTGTTTCTCGGCGAGACGGCCGCGGCGCCGCATCGCGTGACCGACATCCTGCGCAACCGCTATGGCGACTGCAAGGATCACGTCGCGCTGTTCGGCGCGTTGCTCGCGGCGGCCGGCATTCGCAGCGAGCCGGTGCTGCTCAATCTCGGCGCGGTCTATACGCTGCCGTCCGTCCCGGGCTACGGCGGCGGCGCGATCAATCACGCGATCACCTGGCTGCCCGATCTCGGGCTTTATGCGGATACGACCACGCGCGGCATCGCGTTCGGCTATCTGCCGCCGGTCGTGATGGACCGGCCTGCATTGCTGGTCGATACGGGCGTGCTGTCGCGTACGCCGCCGACGGAATCGCGCGCCCGCAGTGCACGGTTGCAGATCGACGCAGTGCAGGCGGGCAGCGTGGCGCACTACCAGTCCTATGTCGAGGACGACGGCTGGACGGCTGAAGTGGAACGCAACCTTTTCCGTCATTCGACGCGCGAACGCATGCAACAGATCGCCGTCGAGCGTCTGCGGCAAAGCGGCCTGCGCGGCACGGCCCGGCTCGTGACCAGCGATCGCGACGCGACGACCGGCCCGTTTCGCGTCACGATGACCGGCACGCTCGACCCTGTCGTATGGCCGGACGGCACGACCGCGGTGCCCGCGCTGTCGAGCCTGGCCGGCGGGATCGCGACGCAGGTGCAAGGCTGGCTCGCGGAGCGGCAACGCACGCAGTCGTGGGTGTGCATCGGCGGCGACTTCGCCGAGACCGCGCAGATCGCATTGCCGCCGGGCGTCGTGCTGACTGATTTGCCGGTCGATACGGCGGTGCGGGATCGCTTTTTCGATTTCGCGTCGCACTACGTGTTCGATGCGGATGCGCATGTCGTGCAGATCACGCGGCGGATGCGTGCGCGTTTCGATCGTCAGGTGTGCGCGCCGGACGCGTTCGACGCGATGCGCCCGTCGCTCGAACGCATGGCGCGCGATACGCAGGCGCAGATTGTCGTGCGGGCGAAGTAAGGACGGCGGCGGGTGCGGCGCCGAGCCGCAACAGGTACAGTCGCGCGCGCCGCCGTGGACATCGTGCGCCGCCGGAGCCGGTCGGCGCGCTGGAGGCGAATCATGACCGAGCGAGATTACGAAATCGCCGATCTGGCCAAGGAGCTGCTTGGCCGCATCGTGCAGGGGACGCTGACGGCGGGGGCAACGGTGGATCCGGCGCGCAGCGCCGATTTGGCGTTGCAGTGTGCGACGGCGCTGATCGACAGGCTCGAGGCGCTGAGCGGCTGAGCGGCTGAGCGGCTGAGCGGCGGCCGCCGCGCGGCGGGTTCGATCGGCTGGCGCTGATGCGGCGTCCGGCGTGTCGGACCTGCCGTGGTCGCCGAGGACATGCACGCGCATGCCGGCATCCGGCAGCGCTTGCGTGGCGGCGGCGGACGTGAATGGACGGTGCGGCGGCGTGCCGCCGCACCGGATCGGGTCAGCGTGTGAACACGGCGGTGTCGGCGGCGAGCGACACCGGATACGGCGCGGTCGCGGACGGATCGTCGATCAGCGCGAACAGGTTCTTCGGATCGACCGCGGGCGGGGTCAGTGCGATCTCGATGCCGGCGTGGTGCTGCTGCGCAAGCACGTACAGGTAGCGCAGCGCGGAATAGTCCTCGAGCGCGAAGCCGACCGAATCGAAGACGGTCACTTGCCCGGCGCTTTCGCGGCCCGCTGCCTCGCCGCGCAGCACGCGCCAGAACTCGGTCACGGGGAAATCGGGCGGCAACTGCTGGATGTCGCCTTCGATGCGCGTTTGCGGCTCGTATTCGACGAACACGCGGCCCATGCGCAGCACATCGGCGTGCAGTTCGGTCTTGCCGGGACAATCGCCGCCGACCGCATTCAGATGCATGCCCGGCTCGATCATGTCGGGCGTGACGATCGTTGCATAGGCCTTGTCGGCGGTGACGGTCGTGACGATGTCGGCGCCGCGCACGGCGTCGGCCGTCGACGCGGCGCGCACGATCCGCAGGGACGGATACGCGGCCAGATTCTGCACGAGCTTGTCGGTCGCGCGCGGGTCGACGTCGTACAGGCGGATTTCCTCGATGCCGAGCAGCGTGTGGAAGGCGATCGCCTGGAACTCGCTCTGCGCGCCGTTGCCGATCAGCGCCATCGTGCGCGCGTCCGGACGCGCGAGCGTCTTCGCGGCCAGCACCGATGTCGCGGCGGTACGCAGCGCGGTCATCAGCGTCAGTTCGGCGAGCAGCAGCGGGTAGCCGGTATCGACTTCGGCGAGCGCGCCGAATGCCATCACCGTGTGCATGCCGCGCGCCGCATTGACCGGATGGCCGTTGACGTACTTGAACGCGAACAGCGATGCATCGGCGACCGGCATCAGTTCGATCACGCCGTCACGCGAATGACAGGCGACGCGCGGCGATTTGTCGAAATCGGTCCAGCGAAGAAAGTCGGCGTGCAGCGTATCGACGAGTTCGTTCAGGAAGCGCGTGACGCCCGTGCGTGCGATCAGCCGGGCGGTGGCGGGAACATCGAGGAAGCGGGTCATGTGTCTGTCTCCGGGTTGTGCATGGCGCGCGGGGCGCTCGATAGAGACATTATTCCTGTGACGTCAGCCAACAAATAGCCAGCAAAACTGGCAGATTTATCGATAAACGTTGCAAAATGCCAGCCAGTAATGGCGCTTTGCCCAGTTCGATCCGCTCGGACCGGGCCGCGCTCCCGGCTTGTGGATGGATGCGATCGCAAAGGAAAGGTGGGATCGATGATTACGCTTGACGACGTTGACCGTCAGCTCATTGCACTGTTGCGCGGCAACGCACGCCTGTCGGTCGTCGCGCTCGCGAAGCAGCTGCGCGTCGCGCGCGCGACCGTGCAGAACCGGCTCACGCGGCTGGAGAAGAACGGCGTGATCGTCGGCTACACGGTACGGCTGAAGCCCGCCGCCGACCGGCACCGGATTCGCGCGTTGATGTCGATCGCGGTGGAGGGCAACCTTGCGGCGGAAGTGGTGAAGGTGCTGCGTGGGCATCCGAACGTCACGGCGATTCACAGCACCAACGGCAGATGGGATCTGATCGCGGAACTGCACGCGGATTCGCTGGAGAATTTCGATCGCGTGCTCGCGGCCATCCGGCTGATCGACGGCATCGCGAATACGGAGACGAGCATCCTGCTGTCGACGCACAAGGCGTGAACCGCGGCGCATTGATCGTGCCGGCCGTGTGTCCCGCGCGGCTCGCGATCTGCTGCGGCGCGCGGCAGGCATGGACGGGAAGCCGCCGAACCCTTTCACGCGATGCCGGCCCGGCGCGGGATGCATCGGTTCGGGGCTAAACTGCATCACACGTCGAGTCAGCCATGGAGGAGGCGCGCGATGATCGAGCTTGCCGACGTACCGCACGCCGCGGCTCCGGGCATATCGCACGTAGCGCCGGACGATCGGCGGGACACGGAATGAGCACATCGGTCCACGCATGGCTTGGCGTGATCGGCGCGTATCCGATGCTTGCGCTCGCCGTCGTGTTCGTGACCACGTGTGCCGAATCGGTCGCGCTGATCGGCACCGTGGTGCCGGCCGGCGCCGTGATGTTCGCCGCCGGCGCGCTGATCGGCGCGGGCGTGCTCGACGGCTGGGCGACGATGCTCATTGCGGCCGCCGGCGCCGTCGCCGGAGACGGCGTCAGTTACGAGCTGGGCCGCCGGTACCGGAGCCATGTGCGGGACTGGTGGGCGCGCACCGGCCACTTGACCGTCTACGAGCGCGGCGAGCAATTCGTGCTGCGCCACGGCATGAAGAGCATCGTGCTGGCGCGCTTCTTCGCGCCGGTGCGTGCGGTCGTGCCGGTCGTGGTCGGCTGCGCGTCCCTGCCGCGCCGGTCGTTCTATCCGGTCAATGTGGTGTCCGCGCTGGCATGGGCGCCGGCGCATATTGCCCCGGGAATCCTGTTCGGGGCCTCGGCAACGCTGGCGGAAGCCGTCAGCGCGCGGCTTGCCGCCATCCTGCTCGTCGTTGCGGGGCTGGTCACCGCCGTCTGGTTCGGCGTGCGCGTCGCGATCCGGCGCGGCGCGCCGCTGTTGCGGCGGGCATTGTCGGGCGCGGCGCGCGTGTGCGCGCATCGCTGGCCGCGCGTCGCCGTGCTGCTTCGCGCGCTGGCTGGCCGCGGGCGGCGCGTGCCCGGTGCGTTCGCGGCGCTCGCGCTGCTGTTCGTCGGCAGCCTGTGGGTATTTGCCGTGATCGTCGAGGATGTGGTCGCGAACGCGCCGCTGATGCGCGTCGATACCGTGCTGTACGGCTTCCTGCAGGACCTGCGCACACCGCCGGTCGACATGGCGATGACCGCCGTCGCGGCGCTGAACGGCCGTAACGCGGGATTGATCGTCGCGGCGGCGTTTCTCGTCTGGCTCGCGATCCATCGTTGCTGGCTGACGGCCGTCTGGTGGATGGCAACGGTCGGCGTCGCGGTGGTGCTCGTGCCGACGTTCGGCGGCGGCACGCTGCCGGTCAATACGCCGGTGGGCGGCATCGGCATGCACATCCCGCTGCCCGACGGCGACGCCGCGTTTTGCGTCGTCACATACGGCTTCATGAGCTGGGTGTTGACGTTCGGACAGTCGGCGCTGTGGCGCCGCAGCGTGGCGACCGCCGTCGTCCTGTGGGTCGTGCTGGGCGGGTTCGCGCGGCTGTATCTCGGCAAGACCTGGCTGTCCGGCCTGCTTGGCGGCTGGAGTCTGGGGCTTGCGTGGTTCACGGTGCTGGCGGGGATCTACGCGTACTGGCAGGTGCGCGACGAGATTCAGCCGAAAGGCGCGCTGGCCGCGATCGCGCTGGTGCTCGCCGCGGCCGGCGTATGGACGATGCCGCAGCATTGGCCGGGCGATCGTGAGCTGCACGGGCACGCGCGCGAGGTGGCCGCGATGACGGTCGAGCAGTGGACCGCAGGCGGCTGGCAGGCGGTGCCGACCCGGCGCACCGAAATCGGCGGCTATCGCGAGGAATCGCTGCCGCTGCAATGGGGCGCGGCGTCCGACGCGCTCGACCGGCATCTTGCACAGGCCGGCTGGCAGCGCGCGACGCCGTGGTCGTGGCAGACCGCGCTGGCCTGGCTGCTGCCGCAGGCGCCGCCCGGCGAGTTGCCGGTGCTGCCGCGCTATGTGCAGAGCGAAAGCGCGCGCTGCGTGTTCGTGCGCGTCGATCCCCGGCGGCCGGACAGCCGGCTGGTGCTGCGTCTGTGGCGATACCGGTACGTGCTGCGCGACGCGCAAGGCACACGTGCGCTCTGGTATGGCGCCCTGTATCGCGAAACGCTGCATCATCCCGCGCACCTGCTGACGATCGTGCGGACGACGACGATCGATCGTGCGACGGATATCGCGCAGGCGCTCGCGGTCGATCCCGTCGTCGTGCATCGGCCGCCGGGGGCGACTGCGATACCGGCGAACGTGCTGCTGGTCTCGACGCCCGTACGCTGACGGTCGTGCGGGGCGTATGCGGCGGCGGCCGGGGCCGCCACGCGGTTGAAGCCGTGCGCCCCGGCTCCGGTTCCAGGCCCGTGATGCGCGCATGCGCACGCCGACCCGCTGCCGCATCACCGCGCGGCAGCGGAACGCGCGCCCGTCAGCCGGGCACGGCGGCCCGTTCTCGCGCAAAGCCCGCGAGCGTGCGCAGCGCGTCGCGTGCCGAGCGCAGATAGAACGATTGCAGATGGAACACATGCCATCGCGCGGCGTGCACTTCGAGGCGGCATGCGACGCCGCATGCGAGCGCGTGATCCGCGAGCCGCGTGGCGTCGGACAGCAGAATCTCCTGATCGCCGACTTGCACCAGCATCGGCGGCAGCCCGCGCAGGTCGGTCTCGAGCGGGCCGCGCGGTGCGTCGCCGCCGGACGCGTCATACCAGTTCAGCCCTTGTTCGAGCCAGCCGCGGCGGATCATCGGGTCGTCCGCGCGCCGGGTGCGCAGCGTGTCGCCGCCGAGCGTGCCGTCGGTGACGGGCGAGATCAGCAGCAGTCCGGCCGGCACGGCGTCGCCACGGTCGCGCAGCGCGATGGCGAGCGCCAGTGCGAGTGCGCCGCCCGCCGAGTCGCCCGCGACAAGGATGCGCCCGGGCGCGTAGCCCTGGCCGCGCAGCGCC
>NZ_JAHACR010000168.1 GCF_018375725.1 Burkholderia sp.
ACTTCCCGCCGGGACGAGCGCGATGCGCATGCCGGCCACCGCAGCCGCGCCCGCCATGCCGGCCGCGCGCCAACCTGGCGCGACGCTGCCCGGCCAGCAAGACAGCGAATCGATTCGCCGCACCGCACTCGCATTCCTCCAACAGCAGATCGCCGGCCTGCCCGGCAAGACGACCGTCACCGTCTCCCCGACGCTTCCGCGCGGCCTGGCAGCCTGCACAACGCTCACGCCGTTCCTGCCGGCCGGCGCGCGCCTGTGGGGTCGCACGACGATCGGCGTGCGCTGCGCGGGCGAGCGCCCCTGGACCGTCTACCTGCAGGCAAAGATCACCGTGCAGGCCACCTACTACGTCGCCGCACGGCAGATCGCGCCGGGCGAGGCGCTCACCGCGGCCGACCTCGTCGCGCGCGAAGGCGACCTGACCGTGCTGCCCCTCGCGATCATCACCGATCCGTCGCAGGCGATCGGCGCGACGGCGCTCTCGCGCGTCGGCGCCGGCCTGCCGCTGCGGCAGGACATGCTGAAGAGCGCGGCGTCGGTATCGGCCGGCCAGACCGTGCGCGTCGTCGCAGCCGGACCGGGTTTCACGATCTCGGCCGAAGGCAGCGTGCTCGCGAACGCGGCGCCCGGCCAGCAGGTTCGGGTGAGGATGGCGGCCGGGCAGATCGTCACCGCGACCGTCAAGGACGCCGGCACGGTGGAGATTCCGCTCTGACGGCGCAAGATTCTGTTTCTGTTGAGGTTTACGTCGAGAAAGGGATGCTAAAGTTTGGCCCCGCGTTGCCGTTATCTGGGTCAAACCGTACAGGAATACCATCGTGAAAATCGATTCCTCTCCCTCCTCGAGTTCCCGCGCGCAGGCGAATGCCGGCACCGGCGCGGCCCGCACCCAGGCTGGCGCGACGACCGCGACGGCGGGCGGGTCGGCGCCCGCCGGCACGGCCGGCGGCGACGCGACCGTGAATCTGTCGGGCCTGTCCGGGCAATTGCGCACGATGTCGGCGTCGGGCAGCACGGATATCGACGCGGGCCTCGTCCAGTCGATCAAGGACGCACTGAATAACGGCACGCTGTCGATCGACGCAAGCAAGATCGCCGACGGCGTCCTGAAAACCGCCCGCGAGCTGCTGCAACAGCAGCGCCCGAAGGGCGACTGACCCGGTCTGCGGACCGGCGAATACCGGTTGACGGGGGCGCGGACGTGCCGCGCGCCCGGGTTTTGAGCGAGATGCGATGAGAGACGAGCTGCTGGCCACGGTCAACGACGAACATGCGACGGTTGAAGCATTCGCGTCGCTGCTCGCGTATGAAGAAAAGGCGCTGACGACGCCGGAGCCGCTCGCGATGCTGCCGGGCATCATCGAAAAAAAGACCGGACTGATCGAGAAACTCGCCCATCTCGAGCGCACGCGCGATACGCAGCTGTCGGCGCTGGGGTTTCCCACCGGCAAGAAAGGCATGGATGAAGCCGCCGGGCGCGACGCGCGCCTCGCCGGCCGCTGGCAGCTGCTGCAGCAGGCCGCCGAGCGCGCCCGCCAGGCCAACGCGAATAACGGCATGCTGATCCGGATCCGCATGGACTACAACGAGCGGGCGCTCGCGGTGCTGCGCTCGGCCCCCGCGCCAGGCGGTTTCTACGGGCCGGACGGACGGGTCGCGGCGGTCGTTCGCTGATCGCCGTCGACAGTCCGCACCACCGCGCCGACGCACGCCCGGCGACATTCAATCGTCACTGACACCCGCCGCCAGCGCCACCGCCTGGATCCGTGCGCGGTGCACCGCCTCCTTGATCTTCGCGACATCCTCGCCGACGCTGCGCGCGACCGCGCCCGCATCGACGCTGCGCGCCGCCGCCAGCGCCCCGCGCAACCGCTCGGCCTGGGGATAAGGCTGCGCCTCGAGCCCGAGCCGGCCGCGCGCATCGGATTCGCATGCCTGCACCATCTCGGCGAAACGCGCCGGCTTGCGCAGCGCATCGGCGCGCTCGAACAGCCGCACCAGCGCGGCCGCGCCCATCTCCATCACGCGATGCAGGTTGCCGTGCTCCCGCGCGACGACGAGCGCGAGATCGCGGCACTCGTTCGGCACCCGCAACCGTTCGCACAGCGGCTTCAACAGTTCGACGCTGCGGCCTTCGTGGCCGATATGGCGCGGCAGCACGTCCGCGGGCGTCGTCGCCTTGCCGAGATCGTGCGTGAGCGCCGCGAAGCGCACCGCGAGCGAATAACCCTGCTTCGCCGCGTAATCGACGACCATCATCACGTGCACGCCCGTGTCGACTTCAGGGTGATAGTCGGCGCGCTGCGGCACGCCGAACAGCGCATCGATCTCCGGCAGGATCCGCGCGAGCGCGCCGCATTCGCGCAGCACCGCGAACATCCGCGACGGCCGCGCCTCCATCAGCCCGCGCGCGACTTCCTGCCATACCCGCTCGGCGACGAGCGCATCGGCTTCGCCCGCATCGACCATGCGCCGCATCAACGCCATCGTCTCGTCGGCGACGGTGAAACCGGCGAAACGCGCCGCGAAACGCGCGATGCGCAGGATTCGCACCGGATCCTCGACAAACGCATCGCCGACATGCCGGAACAGATGCGCATCCAGATCCGCCCGGCCGCCGAACGGATCGATCACCGGCCCGACCAGTGCGCCGTCCGGACTGACTTCGCGCGCCATCGCGTTGATCGTCAGGTCGCGCCGCGCGAGATCCTCGTCGAGCGTGACGTCCGGCGCATAGTAGAACTGGAAGCCGTGATAGCCGGCCGCCGTCTTGCGCTCGGTGCGCGCGAGCGCGTATTCCTCTTGCGTGTCCGGATGCAGGAACACCGGGAAATCCTTGCCGACCGGCCTGAAACCCTGGGCAACCATCTGCTCCGGCGTCGCGCCGACCACGACATAGTCGAGATCCTGCACCGGCACGCCGAGCAATTCGTCGCGGATCGCGCCGCCTACTGCGTAGACCTTCATGGCGTCGGCTCGTATTCGGTGATCACATGCGTTTCGCGGCGCGCACCGTCGATCCACTGCTGGACAGCCGGCAGCGCCGTCACCCGTTCGACATAACCGCTCGCCTCCGGCGACAGGCCGGGCGCGTACGTGTTGAAACGCATCACGACGGGCGCATACATCGCATCGGCGATGCCGAACTCACCGAACAGGAACGGGCCGCCCGACGCTTCGAGGCATTCGCTCCAGAGCGCGTCGATGCGCGCAACGTCGGCCAGCGACTCCGGCGTCGCACCGCGGCCCGGCATCGCCGCGCGCACGTTCATCCCCATCTGCGCGCGCAGCGCCGCAAAGCCGGCATGCATCTCGGCGGACACGCAGCGCGCGTGCGCGCGTTCGAGCGGATCGGCCGGCCACATCGGATAGTGCGGATAGCGCTCGGCGAGCGTCTCGGCGATCGCCAGCGAATCCCAGATCGCGACCCCGTGATCGTCGATCAGGCACGGCACCTTGCCCGACGGCGAGTACTCGCGGATGCGTGCATGCGTGTCGTCGCGGTGCAGCTCCACGACGATTTCGTCGAACGGAATGCCGAAGTGCGTGAGCAGCACCCACGGCCGCATCGACCACGACGAATAGTTCTTGTCCCCAATGACCAGTTTCATGACGGATTTCCAGTAAAGCGCAGAAAGGTGAGGATGTCAGCGGCGCGAGCGGAACCTGTCGAAACGGGACCGCACCGCCGCGCGGCCGAGATACGTGGGCGCGATGCTTTCGAGGCTCGCCGGCTCTATGCCGAGTTCCGGCGCGATCGGGCCGGACAGCACGTTCGGCACCGACATCGATGCGAGGTTGTCGCGCGTGATCATCGGCTCGCCCGGCAGGCATTCGAACACGCTCGCCTGCCATCGCGCGATCGCGTCGGGCAGCCGCACGATCCGCGCCTGCCGGCCGACCAGCGAGCCACAATAGCGGACCAGTTCCTCGAGCGTATAGACCGTCGGGCCGCCAAGCTCGTAGGTCTTGCCGTATGCGGCGGCGAGGTCGAGCGTATGGACGAACGCGCTTGCCACATCGCCGACGAATACCGGCTGGAACCGCGCATCGGGCATCGCGAGCGGCAGCACCGGCAGCATGCGCTGCAGGCGCGCGAACGTGGTGAGGAACCGGTCGCCCTGCCCGAACACGACCGACGGCCGGAAGATCGTCACGCGCAGCGTATCGGTCGCGGCGATCGCATGCAGCGCGGCCTCGCCGTCGCCCTTCGAACGCTGGTACATGCTCGGGCCGTGCGAATCGGCGCCGAGCGCGCTCATGTGCAACAGTCTCGGCACACCCGCCTCGACACAGGCGCTCGCCAGCGCCGCCGGCAACGCAACGTGCGCGCGTTCGAAGCCCGGGCCGTACGGCGTGCCGCGGCCGCCGTGCAGCACGCCGACCAGATTCACGGCCGCCTGCGCGCCCGCGACGAAGCGGGCCAGCCGCCGCGCGTCGAGCGATTCGAGCTCGACGATCTCGACCGGCAGCATCATCAGGTGACGCGCATGGTCGCGGCGCCGCGTGCCGATCCGCACGTGCCTGCCTGCGTCGATCAGCGCTTTCACGAGCCGGCTGCCGATGAAACCCGTGCCTCCCAGCAATGCGACGGTCTGGCGATCCATGTTCGAGGCTCCCGGGCCAGTTCACGCGAGCGACAGGCCCTAAAGCGCACTGCCGCGTCTCGCGCGGCAGTGTGCATGCAGATTGCAGATCAGGGCGAGATCGTGCCTAGACGCTTCTTCAACGATTGCGGCTTGCCTTCGAACAGCCCCGCGTAATACGTCGTGTTCGACAGCACGTTCTTCACATACTCGCGCGTCTCGTTGAACGGAATCGTCTCCGCGAAGATCGCGCCTTCGATCGGCCGAGTCAACGCCTGGCGCCACTGGCGCGGGCGGCCCGGACCTGCGTTGTAGCCCGCGGTCGCGAGCACGGGCGAACCGTCGAACGTGTTGTAGATGTCGGCCAGATACCAGGTGCCGAGCTGAATGTTGGTGTCGATGTCGTGCATCTGCGCACGCGTGATCGTGCCGAGGCCGAGCTTCTTCGCGACGAGCTGTGCGGTCGCCGGCATCAGCTGCATCAGGCCGCCCGCGCCGACCGACGAACGCGCGTTCGTGATGAAGCGCGATTCCTGGCGGATCAGCCCGTACGCCCATTCGATGTCGAGACCGGACGTCTGCGCGTAGCGCTGGACGATGTCGCGGTACGGCGACGGGTAGCGCAGCGTGAAGTCATGCTCGGCCTTCGTGCGATCCGCGGTGTTGACCGTGCGGTCGAGCAGGTCGACGCGCTTGCCGTATTCGGCGGCCGCGAGCAGCTGGCGATCGGTCATGCCGCGCAGCGGCCAGTTCCATTCGCGATTGCCTTCGAGACGCAGGTTCAGTGCATAGAAGCGCTGCGCGAGCGCGAAGCCCGGCACCTTGCTCATCGCACTGATCTCGTCGTCGGTCACGGTCGTGCGCGGCGGGATCCGCGTGCGCTGGCCGAGTTCCTCGCCGGCGAGCTGGCCGTAGAAGTTGAACTGGCCCGCGATCTGCTCGAACTCCTGATTCGCCTGCAGCGTATCGCCGCTCTGCTTGAGCGCGCGCGCATGCCAGTAAACCCATGCCGGATCGGCGCGCAGCAACGCCGGCATCTGGTCGATCGACCAGCGCACCATCGGCCAGTCGCCGACCAGCAGCGCGCTGCGCGTGCGCCATTCGTAGGCGGAGTTCGACAGCGGCGCATTCGCCGAATTCTGATACCAGACCGACGCGAGCGGCAGGCGCTTCAGCGCACCCTGATAACCGATCGCGCCCCACGCGATCGCCTGCTCCGGCTTCGTCAGCGACGATCCGAGCGATGTCAGCATCGCGGCCGCCTGCTCCGGATCGTTGCGCGCCATGCGGCCGAGCGCGAGCAGCGCAAGCTGGTGCGACGTCGCGTCGGGGCCGACGCCACGCGCGAGGAACAGCGGCGGCGCGCTCGCCGCCTGATCGAACGCGACCGGACGCGGGCCGAGCGCATCGACGATCTTGCCGCCGAGCGTCGTGTAGTTCTGCTCGAATGCGAGACGCACCTGCTGCCAGACGTCGTCGCTCGAGAACTGCTGGTTGACGGCAAGCGCGGTGATCAGATCGACGCACGCATCGCCGTAGTACTTCGGTTCGGTCAACAGCGCACGCGCGGCATCGGCGACGTTCTCGCCGCGCGCGGCACGCGATTCGAGCGCGTAGCACTTGACCTGCGTGTCGTCGTCGAGCACGAAGCGCGTGTACTGCTCGTCGAAATTGCGCCAGTCGTGGCGCGCGCCGAGCACGAGCAGGTAGTCGTTGCGCATCCGGTCCGCGATCGCCTGGCCGTCGTAGCGCTGCAGGAACGACAGGACCGGCGCGTCCGGCGCATCGGTGCGCGCGCGGCCGGACGAATCGAACAGCTGCGGCTTGATCTGGAAATACTCGAGATAGGACGGCGCCGGATAATTCGGGATCGTCGCGGCGAGCTGCGCGGCCTTCGCGGCGTCGTTGCGGCGCGCGGCCTCGCGGAGCTGGATGAAGGTCTGGTCGTCCCCGGAGAGCGTGTCGTCGGACGGCGCCGCGCACGCGGCCGAGCCCACGACGAGCGCAGTGGCCGAAAGCGTCAGCGCGACCGCGCGATATACTCGGAAAAGGCTGTTCGACATCGTTTTGAATGGAGCACGGAGTGAGCGAAAGCATAGCACGCAACCCTTTTCACCCAGGGACTTCCTCCGGTCACGGCGAACGGAAACAGGCGCTGCGCCGCGCACTGTCGCAAGCGCGTCGCCACGCCCAGTCACAGCCCGCGGCGAACGACGCGCTCGATGCCCGGCTGCGCCTCCTGCTCGATCATCTCGCGCCGCGCACGGTCGGATTTTACTGGCCGCTTCCGGGCGAATTCGACGCACGCGCCGCAGTGCTCGCGTGGTGTGCCGCACAAGCGGGCAGGCAGGCCGCGCTGCCGGTGATCAGGGAACAGCGCACGCCGCTCGAATTTCATGCATGGGACGCACACACGCCGATGCGCGAAGGCCATCACCGGATTCCGGAGCCCGCGTCGGGCGTAGCGGTGGTGCCGGATCTGCTGCTGATTCCCTGTGTCGGGTTCGACAGCCGCCTGTACCGGCTCGGCTACGGCGGCGGCTATTACGACCGGACGCTCGCGGCATGGCCGGGCGACGCGCCGCCGGTTACGGTCGGCATCGCCTACGCGGCATGCCGGGTCGACGCGCTGCCGACCGAAGAACACGATCACGCGATGCAGTGGGTGGTGACGGAAGAAGAGACTTACCCCGCGCGGCCGTAATGCGCGATCCGGCGCGATCGCCGCAATATCGTCAGTTTGACGGATGCCCGGCCATGCCGCCGGGCGCTGCGCCTGCCCCGGCCTCGGCCTACAGCGGGCCTACAGCGACGCGGCCGCGCGCGCGGCCGTGTCATACAGGCCCGACGCGTGGCGCAGCAGCTGCGCCGCCTCGCCGATCTGCTCGTTGGTCACGCCGCTGTCTTTCAGCGTCTCGATCAGGCAGTGCTCGCGCACCTCGCGATACTTCAGACACAAGTCCCGGCCGGCCGGCGTCACGGAAAAGAACACTTCCTTGCCGATCTTCTCGCTCTCGACATAGCCGCGTGCGATCAGTTTCTTCAGCGCGTAGGTCGCGACGTGCGTATCCTCGATATTGAGCACGAAGCAGATGTCGGCGAGTTTCTTCTTGCGCTCGCGATGGCTGACGTGATGCAGCAGCGACACCTCGACCGCCGTCATGTCCTTCGCGCCCGCCGCCGACATGCAGCGCACCATCCATCGGTTGAATGCATTGCCCGCCATGATGAGCCCGTATTCGAGCTCCGACAGCTCCACGCTCGAATCGGAAACCAGGTGTTCGGAAGAAACGATGTTGGTCGGGTGATGCGTCATGGAACAGGCAGCGAAAGCAGGATGGCAGGGTGTGCAGAGTGTACGTCAGAAGCCTCCGCGTGCCAGCTAGGCATAAACGCTTATTTGTAAATTATCGATATTTTATCGACAATGTTCTCTAACATTGGCTCTCGACCCGTGCCAGTCCGATGACGCATCCACGCATCTACCCGCTCGGCGACGCCGCACTTGTCTGCGAAGTGCCGCCCCCCGCCACGCTCGACTGTCAGCGCCGCATCTGGGCGATGGCCACGGTCGCGCGCGCCTGGGCCCACGTCTTCGACGTGGTGCCGGGCATGAACAACCTGACGATCGTGTTCGATCCGCTCGCCGTCACCGCGGACGCATTGACGCCCGCGCTGCGCGACGCCTGGGAAACCGCCGACATCGAGCATGCGGATGGCCGCGAGATCGAGATTCCCGTCGAATACGGCGGCGAGGGCGGCCCCGACCTGCAGGCCGTCGCCGAGCACACCGGCCTGCCGGCCGATGAGGTGGTCGCACGCCACGCGGCCTGCGAATACGTCGTGTTTTTCCTCGGCTTCCAGCCGGGCTTCGCGTATCTCGGCGGTCTCGACGAAACGCTGCACACGCCGCGCCGCGCCGCGCCGCGCCTCGAGGTGCCGGCCGGGTCGGTCGGCATCGGCGGCGCGCAGACCGGCATTTATCCGGCCAGATCGCCCGGCGGCTGGCAACTGATCGGCCGCACGACGTGCGTGCTGTTCGATCCGTCCCGGCAACCGCCGACGCTGCTCCTGCCCGGCGACCGGGTGCGCTTCACCATTGCGGAGATCCACGCGACATGAGCCAGAGCAAAGTCCCCGGCAGCATCGACGTGCTGCGGGCCGGCCCGCTGTCGACGGTGCAGGATCTCGGCCGCCGCGGCACACGCCATCTCGGCGTCGCCCAGGGCGGCGCGCTCGACAGCCTCGCGCTCGAGGTCGGCAACCGGCTCGTCGGCAACCGCCCCGATGCGGCCGCGGTCGAGATCACGTTCGGCCCGGCTGCGTTCCGCTTCGCACGCGCAACGCGCATCGCCATCACCGGCACCGAGTTCGGCGCGACGCTCGACGACCGCGCCGTTCATTCCTGGTGGAGCCTGCCCGTGGAAGCCGGCCAGACGCTCACGCTGCCGGTCGCGAAACGCGGAATGCGCGGCTATCTGTGCGTTGCCGGCGGTGTCGACGTCCTGCCGATACTCGGCTCGCGCAGTACCGATCTCGCGTCGCGCTTCGGCGGCCTCGGCGGCCGCGCGCTGCGCGATGGCGACCGGTTGCCGGTCGGCGTCGCTC
>NZ_JAHACR010000552.1 GCF_018375725.1 Burkholderia sp.
CGGCCAGCTCGCGGCGGGCGCGGCGTGCGACCCGTTCGCATGCGGCGAAGCGCTGCAGAAATTGCCGGTGCCGCTCGTGCTCGGCTGGCTGCAGCGCTGGCTGTACGATTTGCTCGCCCAGCGCATGGCCGGCGGCCCGCGCTATTTCCCTCGCCATGCCGCCGCACTGGCGCGTTGCGCGGACGCACTCGATGCGAATGCATTCGCGCGCTTCATGAAGGCCGTGTCGCGGCAGCGCATGGTCGAGAATCATCCGCTCAATGCGCGGCTGGTATTCGAGGAATTGTTTCTCGGATATCGGGACCTGTTTGCGTGAGTGCCGTTCTATTTCTCGATGGTTGAAATACGATGACCCACTTGTATCGTGATGCGACCGAGGCCGATCTGCCGGCGATCGTCGCGATCTACAATTCGACGATCGCCTCGCGGCAGGTGACGGCCGATCTGGCGCCTGTCAGTGTCGACAGCCGGCGCGACTGGTTTGCCGCACATGGGCCGGATTCACGGCCGCTGTGGGTCGTCGAGGAGGACGGCCGCGTGATCGCATGGCTCAGCTTCTCGGATTTCTATGGCCGGCCGGCATACCGGCATACGGCCGAAATCAGCATTTATCTCGACGAAGCCGCGCGCGGCAAGGGCCTCGGTACGCGGCTGCTCGAAGCCGCGCTCGCGCAGGCGCCCGGGCTCGGCATCGACACGGCGCTCGGCTTCATCTTCGGCCACAACACGCCGAGCCTGAAGCTGTTCGCCCGCTTCGGCTTCGAACCGTGGGGCAACCTGCCGCGGGTGGCCGTGCTCGACGGCGTCGAGCGCGATCTGGTGATCCTCGGCAAACGGCTGGACGCCGCGTCGCGCGCCTAGCCCGGCCGCGCCTAGGCGCCCCCGCCTTACCGCATTACAGGAAACACGATGTTCGTCGATTCTCATTGCCACATCAATTTCAAGGGTCTGGCCGACCGTTTGCCGGCCGTGCTCGACAACATGAGCGAGCACGATGTCACGCACGCACTGTGCGTGTCGGTCGATTTCGAGACGCTGCCCGAG
>NZ_JAHACR010000169.1 GCF_018375725.1 Burkholderia sp.
GTCGGTCGGCGGCAAGACCGGCATCAACCATCCGCTCGGCAAGAACATGATCGGCGCGTTCTACCAGCCGCAGGCGGTGATCGCAGACATCGGCGCGCTGTCGACGTTGCCGGATCGCGAACTGGCGGCAGGCATCGCCGAAATCATCAAGACGGGCGCGATTGCCGACGCGGCATTCTTCGACTGGATCGAGGCGAACGTCGATGCGCTGAACCGCCGCGAGCCCGACGCCCTTGCCGAAGCGGTCAAGCGCTCGTGCGAAATCAAGGCGCGCGTCGTCGCGGCCGACGAGCGCGAAGGCGGTCTGCGCGCGATCCTGAACTTCGGTCACACGTTCGGTCACGCGATCGAGGCCGGGCTCGGCTATGGCGAGTGGCTGCATGGCGAGGCGGTCGGGTGCGGCATGGTGATGGCGGCCGACCTGTCGGTGCGTCTCGGCCTGCTCGACGAAGCGTCGCGCCAGCGTCTGAACGCGGTGATCGCGGCTGCGCATCTGCCGATCCGCGCGCCTGCGCTCGGCGACGCGCGCTATATGGAACTGATGCGGGTCGACAAGAAGGCCGAGGCGGGCGCAATCAAGTTCATTCTGCTCAAGCGATTCGGCGATACGCTGATCGCGCCGGTGCCCGACGAGGCGGTATTCGCGACACTCGCGGCGGCGATTCGATAACCTGGCCCGGCTGTCCGGCGCCCTTGACGTGGAGGAGACGGTGAGCGAGACATCCGGCAGCAAGTTGCCACGCCAGCCCCGGAGCGCGGCCATCGCGCCGGTGGCCGAGCCGCCGACGCTGGCAGCGCTGGAAGCGCATCTCGCTCCCTATGCGGCGCACGCGTCGCAATCGCGCGGACGGCGGCATCAGGAGCCGCCGCCCGCGGCCCGCACCGAATTTCAGCGCGACCGCGACCGCATCGTTCATTCGACCGCGTTCCGCCGGCTCGAATACAAGACGCAGGTCTTCGTCAATCACGAAGGCGACCTGTTTCGCACCCGTCTCACGCACAGCCTCGAAGTCGCGCAGATCGCCCGCTCCATTGCGCGCAATCTCCGCCTCAACGAGGATCTCGTCGAGGCCATCTCGCTCGCGCACGACCTCGGTCATACGCCGTTCGGCCATTCCGGGCAGGACGCGCTCAACGCGTGCATGCGCGAGCATGGCGGCTTCGAGCACAACCTGCAGAGCCTGGCTGTCGTCGACGAACTGGAGGAGCACTACGGCGCGTTCAACGGCCTGAACCTCTGCTTCGAGACGCGCGAAGGCATCCTCAAGCACTGCTCGCGCGAGAATGCGCGCAAGCTCGGTGCGCTCGGAGAGCGTTTCCTGCAAGGGCGTCAGCCGTCGCTCGAGGCGCAGCTTGCGAACATCGCCGACGAGATCGCATACAACAATCACGACGTCGACGACGGCCTGCGTTCCGGATTGATCACGATCGAGCAGCTCGCCGAAGTCGAGCTCTGGCAGCGCCATTACGAGGCGGCACTCGCTGAGTTCCCGCATCTCGAGGGGCGCCGTCTCGTGCACGAGACGGTGCGCCGCATCATCAACACGCTGATCGTCGATCTGATCGACGAGACGACGCGCAATCTCGCGCGTGTTGCGCCGCAATCGCTCGACGACGTGCGCGCGGCCCCGCTGCTCGTTTCGCACAGCGAGACCGTCGCCGCGCAGGCCGCCTCGCTCAAGCGTTTCCTGTTCAAGAATTTGTATCGCCATTACAAGGTGATGAGAATGGCGAATAAGGCGCAGCGTGTCGTCGCGGGGCTGTTCGACGCGTTCGCCGACGATCCGCGCCTGTTGCCGCCGCAGTATCAGGCGGAGGATCCGGCGCAGCAGCCGCGGCTCGTCGCGCACTATATCGCCGGCATGACCGACCGGTTTGCGCTGAAGGAATACCAGCGGCTGTTCGTGATCAACGACAACTGAGCGTCGGGTGCCGCAGACGCGGCGGCGATGCTGTCCGATTTCCGGTTGCCGTGCGTCATGTACTTTTTCAAGGCGAATAGCGGCGTGGCGCGTGACAGCGCATGTCTGCGTGACGCGCGACTCGCTCGAGGCAACAACACTCGCGTGGCGCACAAGCCGTCCCGCACATGCTTTTCTAAGACAAATGGCTGCCTCGCTTGTGACGACGCGTGTCTGCGTGGCGCACGATCCGCTCGACGCCACAACGTTCGCGCGGCGCATGATCGCGAAGACCCGCGGCTGCGCGGATCCAATCGGTGCGCCGGCCAAACCAGATGGCGAGGTTTCCTGATGAATTCCCGCGCTTCATGGCCCTATCCGCGCGTCGTCGCGCATCGCGGCGGCGGCACGCTTGCGCCCGAGAACACGCTCGCCGCGCTCGACGAGGGCGCGCGACTCGGTCACGGGATGGTCGAGTTCGATGTGAAGCTGTCGGCCGACGGCATCACGTTCCTGCTGCATGACGACACCGTCGATCGAACTTCGAACGGCAAAGGGCCTGCGGCGGGGATGCGCTATTCGACGCTGGCCGCACTCGATGCGGGATCGTGGTTCGACGCGCGTTTCGCGGGCGAACGGATGCCGACGTTCGAGACTGCGGCGGCGCGCTGCATCATGCTCGGGCTCGCGGTGAATGTCGAGATCAAGCCATGTCCGGGACGCGAGCACGAGACCGGGCGGCGCGTGGCCGAGGACGCGGCAATGTATTGGCGTGGCGCATCGGTACTGCCGCTGCTGTCGTCGTTCTCATTCGAAGCACTGCGGCAAGCCCGTGAGGCCGCGCCCGGCCTGCCGCGCGGGATGCTGTACGAGGCGGTGCCGGACGACTGGCGCGCGCAGGCGGTCGATGCGCTCGACTGCGTGTCGCTGCATGCGGACCACACGCAACTCGACGAGCCGCTGGTGCGCGCGATCAAGACGACGGGGCTGCGTATCCTCGCGTATACGGTCAACGACCCGGCGCGGGCGCTGCAACTCGCAAGATGGGGCGTCGACGCGATCTGCACCGACCGGATCGACCTGATCGGCCCGCACGCGCTGGATTCGACCGCATAGCACGGCGAGGCAGGGCGGGCAAGAAACGCGGCCCGGACGGACACCGCCTGGGCGCCTTGCATCGTGTCGGCGGTAACACTGGGAAAAATCCGCTACAAGTTGCAGCGGGATTAACCATTCCCCAAATATTCGACTACGCTTAGAAACGGTAGCCGACGTTCACGTACGAGACGATCGGGTTGAGCTTGATCCGCGCCCTCGACGTTTCGGTCAGTGTGCCGACCGGGGTGGCGCGAGCCGTCGTGAATGTGGCGGTGACGCTCACCGGGACATACGAGAGCGACAGGCCGGCGAACCAGCGCTCGTTGAAGTTGTACGTGAAGCCGGCGTTGAACACGGGCGCCCACTGGTTGCTGGTCGTCGCCGTGGTCGGGCCGCCGAGCACGCCTTTTTCGAACGAGCCGTTCGTGATCTTCGCGCCGGTGAACCAGACGTACGTCGCGCCGATGCCGACATACGGCCGGAATTTGGCGGGTGCGTCGGTGAAGATATAGCGGAGCAGCAGCGCGGGGCTCCACTGGTACGCGTGGCCGAGCACGCCAAAATTTGAGAACCGACCCTTGCCGGTGATGTCGAACTTCGGCGGTATGCCAAAGACGAACTCGGTGGAGATGTGGTCGGTGAAGTAGTAACCGGTTGCCAACCCGAGAGTGTCGGCATCGTTGATGCCGGCGCCCGTATTGGGAACGGACTGGTTGATGGGCGTGCCCCCGACTCCATAGAGGAACAGCGGGCTGCTGGTGTCCTGCGGCGCGAGGTGGAACCACCCGGTACTGACGTAGAAGCTGTTTGCTTGCGCGTGTGCCGCACCGCTTGCAAACGCAAACGCAAGCGCAGCGGCCCCCGTAATGGCCAGTTTTTGTTTCATTGTGTCTCCTCCGATCAAAGGCGTGCTCATTATGACGACTGCGTTTAAAACCAAACAAGCTTGTAAGTTAGAGTTTTCTCCCTAGGATTCGCACGACCGTACGCTTTAGCGCGCCGCGAGCGGATTTTACGCGGCTGTGCACCATCGGACCTTCGGGTATTTCCTAACGCGATCAAATGGATATTCAGCATGGCACGGCTAGCAAGACTCTATGTTCCCGACCAGCCGCAGCACGTCATATTGCGCGGCCTGGATCAGCAACCGGCGTTCGTCGACGACCAGGACTACGAGCTTTTCATCGATTGCCTGAAGGCCGCGGCGCGCGATCATAACCTCGCGGTACACGCGTATGTGCTGCTGCCGCGTCAGGTGCAACTGCTCGTGACGCCGAGCGACGAGGCCAGCCTGCCGAAGGCGATGCAGGCGGTCGGACGTCGCTACGTCGCGCATTTCAACCGGCGTTATTCGCGGCGCGGTACGTTGTGGGAAGGGCGTTATCGCGCGACCGTGATCGAGGGCGAGCGGTATTTCCTGCTCGCGAGCCGCGTGGTCGAACTGAGCCCCGTGCGGGCGCAGCTCGCCGCCACGCCGGAAGCCTATCGTTGGTCGAGTTATCGGCACCATATCGGACTGACGGTCGACAGCCTGATCACCGACCATCCGCTCTACTGGGCGCTCGGCAATACGCCGTTCGAGCGTCAGCGCGCCTACAAGGAACTGTGCGAGCAGCCGCTCGACGAGCGGCAGGCCGATCAGCTGCAGCAGGCGACGCTGAAGGGCTGGGTGTTGGGCGGCGATACGTACCGCGAATGGGCGGCGCGCACCGCCAACCGGCGTGTGTCGCCGCTGCCGCGTGGCCGGCCGCGCAAGGTGCGCGAGAACACGCCGCCGATTCAGCAGTAACGACAGCCGGCGGATCGAAAAAGCGGCGCTGCGGGCGCCGCTTCTTTTTGCACCAAAGAGATGCGTCCCCAATAAAATTGCACCGGATCAAGGCATCCGTTTAATTGGGGTCTTATCAATGGGTTTTTGTTGCTATTCCATTGATTCGTCGCGTATATTCCGAATTCCGGTGGTCTCGGGCAAAGCGCGCCCTGCCCACCGTCGGCCTTCTGCCATCCCGCCGGAAAGCAGGATGGGCGACCACAAGAAAATGGTTCAACGGCCCTCGAGGCCTCTTTAAGACGGTGTCCCCATGAACGACCACCAGCAGCCGCTCACCGCGGTGCCCGCCGCGCAAGGTCTGTATGACCCGCAAAACGAACACGACGCCTGCGGCGTCGGCTTTGTTGCCCATATCAAGGGCAAAAAGAGCCATGAAATCGTCGAACAGGGTCTGAAGATCCTCGAGAACCTCGATCACCGTGGCGCGGTCGGCGCCGATCCGCTGATGGGCGACGGCGCGGGCATCCTGATCCAGATTCCGGACGCGTTCTACCGCGAGGAGATGGCGAAGCAGGGCGTGACGCTGCCGCCTGCCGGCGAGTACGGCGTGGGGATGATCTTCCTGCCGAAGGAAAACGCGTCGCGGATCGCGTGCGAGCAGGAACTGGAGCGCACGGTGAAGGCCGAGGGCCAGGTCGTGCTCGGCTGGCGCGACGTGCCGGTCGACCATGCGATGCCGATTTCGCCGGCCGTGCGCGCGAGCGAGCCCCTGATCCGCCAGATCTTCATCGGCCGCGGCAAGGACATCATGGTGACGGACGCGCTCGAGCGTAAGCTCTACGTGATCCGCAAGACCGCCAGCCACCGCATTCAGGCGCTCAAGCTCAAGCACGGCAAGGAATATTTCGTGCCGTCGATGTCGGCGCGCACGATCGTCTACAAGGGCCTGCTGCTTGCCGGCCAGGTCGGCGTCTACTACCGCGACCTGCAGGACAAGCGCGTCGTGTCGGCGCTCGCGCTCGTGCACCAGCGCTTCTCGACCAACACGTTCCCGGCCTGGGAGCTTGCCCACCCGTACCGGATGATCGCGCACAACGGCGAGATCAACACCGTTAAGGGCAACGTCAACTGGCTGAACGCCCGTACCGGCGCGATCGCGAGCCACGTGCTCGGCGACGACCTGCCGAAGCTCTGGCCGCTGATCTATCCGGGCCAGTCCGACACCGCGTCGTTCGACAACTGCCTCGAACTGCTGGTCATGGCCGGCTATCCGCTCGTTCACGCGGTGATGATGATGATCCCGGAGGCGTGGGAGCAGCACACGCTGATGGACGAGAACCGCCGCGCGTTCTACGAATACCACGCCGCGATGATGGAGCCGTGGGACGGCCCCGCCGCGATCGCGTTCACCGACGGCCGCCAGATCGGCGCGACGCTCGACCGCAACGGCCTGCGTCCGGCGCGCTACATCGTCACCGACGACGACCTCGTGATCATGGCGTCGGAGGCCGGCACGCTCCAGATCCCCGAATCGAAGATCGTCAAGAAGTGGCGCCTGCAGCCGGGCAAGATGTTCCTGATCGACATGGAGCACGGCCGCATCATCGACGACAAGGAACTGAAGGACAACCTCGCGAACGCGAAGCCGTACAAGAGCTGGATCGACGCGGTCCGCATCAAGCTCGACGAGATCGAGCCGAAGGCCGAGGACGTCGCCGCCGGCCGCGCCGCGGGCGCCGCGCTGCTCGATCGCCAGCAGGCGTTCGGCTATACGCAGGAAGACCTGAAGTTCCTGATGGCGCCGATGGCGCAGCAGGGCGAGGAAGCGGTCGGCTCGATGGGCAACGACTCGCCGCTCGCGGTGATGTCGAACAAGAACAAGACGCTCTATCACTACTTCAAGCAACTGTTCGCGCAGGTCACGAACCCGCCGATCGACCCGATCCGCGAGAACATGGTGATGTCGCTCGTGTCGTTCATCGGCCCGAAGCCGAACCTGCTCGACACCAACAACATCAACCCGCCGATGCGTCTCGAAGTGTCGCAGCCGGTTCTCGACTTCAAGGACATCGCGAAGATCCGCGCGATCGACCGCTACACCGGCGGCAAGTTCAGCGCGTATGAGCTGAACATCTGCTACCCGGTCGCCTGGGGCAAGGAAGGCATCGAGGCGCGTCTCGCGTCGCTGTGCGCGGAAGCCGTCGACGCGGTGAAGTCCGGCTACAACATCCTGATCGTGTCGGACCGCAAGGCCGACGCGGAGCACGTCGCGATCCCGGCGCTGCTGGCGACGTCGGCGATCCACACGCACCTCGTCCAGCAAGGGCTGCGCACGAGCACGGGCCTCGTCGTCGAGACGGGCTCCGCGCGCGAAACGCATCACTTCGCGCTGCTGGCCGGCTACGGCGCGGAAGCCGTGCACCCGTACCTCGCGATGGAAACGCTCGCGAAGATGGCGGATGGCCTGTCGGGCGACCTGTCGCCGGAAAAGGCGGTCCATAACTTCACGAAGGCGGTCGGCAAGGGCCTGCAGAAGGTCATGTCGAAGATGGGCATCTCGACGTATATGTCGTATACGGGCGCGCAGATCTTCGAAGCGGTTGGCCTCGCGACCGACCTCGTCGAAAAGTACTTCAAGGGCACGGCGTCGAAGGTCGGCGGCATCGGCCTGTTCGAAGTCGCGGAAGAGGCGATCCGCCTGCACCGCGACGCGTTCGGCGACAACCCGGTCCTGCGCGACATGCTCGACGCGGGCGGCGAATACGCATATCGCGTGCGCGGCGAAGACCACATGTGGACGCCGGATTCGATCGCGAAGCTCCAGCACGCGACGCGCAGCAATTCGTACCAGACATACAAGGAATATGCGCACCTGATCAACGACCAGACCAAGCGTCACATGACGTTCCGCGGCCTGTTCGAGTTCAAGGTCGATCCGGCGCGCGCGATTCCGATCGACGAAGTCGAGCCGGCGAAGGATATCGTGAAGCGCTTCGCGACGGGCGCGATGTCGCTCGGCTCGATCAGCACGGAAGCGCACGCGACGCTCGCGATCGCGATGAACCGGATCGGCGGCAAGTCGAACACCGGCGAAGGCGGCGAGGACGAGAACCGCTACCGCAACGAACTGCGCGGCATCCCGATCAGGGCGGGCGAGACGCTTCGGTCGGTGATCGGCGACGAAGTCGTGCGCGACATTCCGCTGAAGGATGGCGATTCGCTGCGTTCGAAGATCAAGCAGGTCGCGTCGGGCCGCTTCGGCGTCACGGCGGAATACCTCGCGTCGGCCGACCAGATCCAGATCAAGATGGCGCAGGGCGCGAAGCCGGGCGAAGGCGGCCAGCTGCCGGGCCACAAGGTGTCCGAGTACATCGGCAAGCTGCGTTACTCGGTGCCGGGCGTCGGCCTGATCTCGCCGCCGCCGCACCACGACATCTACTCGATCGAGGATCTCGCGCAGCTGATCCACGACCTGAAGAACGTCAACCCGAGCTCGAGCATTTCGGTGAAGCTCGTGTCGGAAGTGGGCGTCGGCACGGTCGCGGCGGGCGTCGCGAAGGCGAAGGCCGATCACGTCGTGATCGCCGGCCATGACGGCGGCACCGGCGCATCGCCGCTGTCGTCGGTCAAGCATGCCGGCACGCCGTGGGAACTGGGGCTCGCCGAAACGCAGCAGACGCTGGTGCTGAACCGCCTGCGCGACCGCATCCGCGTGCAGGCCGACGGCCAGATGAAGACCGGCCGCGACGTCGTGATCGGCGCGCTGCTCGGCGCGGACGAATTCGGCTTCGCGACGGCGCCGCTCGTCGTCGAGGGCTGCATCATGATGCGCAAGTGCCACCTGAACACGTGCCCGGTCGGCGTCGCGACGCAGGATCCGGTGCTGCGTGCGAAGTTCTCGGGCCAGCCGGAACATGTCGTCAACTACTTCTTCTTCGTCGCCGAGGAAGTGCGCGAAATCATGGCGCAGCTCGGCATCGCGAAGTTCGAAGACCTGGTCGGCCGTGCCGACCTGCTCGACACGCGCAAGAGCGTCGAGCACTGGAAGGCGAAGGGTCTCGACTTCTCGCGGGTGTTCTACCGGCCCGCAGGCAGCGAAGGCGCGGCCAACCGCCACGTCGACGTGCAGGACCACGGCCTCGAGCGCGCGCTCGACCACGTTCTTATCGAGAAGGCGAAGGCGGCGATCGAGAACGGCGAGCTCGTGTCGTTCATCCAGCCGGTGCGCAACGTGA
>NZ_JAHACR010000170.1 GCF_018375725.1 Burkholderia sp.
GATGCCCGCATTGTTGCCGCCGAGTTCGAGCAGCGAGCGGCCGAAACGGCGCGCGACCTCGATGCCCACCGCGCGGCCCATTTCGGTGCTGCCGGTCGCGCTGACAATGCTCGAGCGCGGATCGGCAACCAGCTTCTCGCCGATTTCGCGGCCGCCGTTGACGAGCGCGGTGAGGCCTTCGGGCGCATCGCCGAATGTCTTCAGCACGTCCTGCAGGATTCGGTCGACCGCCAGCGCGGTCAGCGGCGTTTTCTCCGACGGCTTCCAGATCACGGCGTTGCCGCACACGAGCGCAAGCGCTGCGTTCCACGACCAGACCGCTGCCGGAAAATTGAATGCGGAGATGACCGTGCACACGCCCATCGGATGCCACGTTTCGGCCATCCGGTGGCCCGGGCGCTCGGATGCGATCGTCAGGCCGTACAGCTGACGCGACAGGCCGACCGCGAAATCGCAGATGTCGATCATTTCCTGCACTTCGCCGAGGCCTTCCTGCAGGATCTTGCCGGTCTCGAGCGTGATCAGGCTGCCGAGCGCACGCTTTTGCTCGCGCAGCCGGTTGCCGAGCAGGCGCACCAGTTCGCCGCGGCGCGGCGCCGGCACGTCGCGCCAGACCGCATACGCCGACTGCGCGCGTTCGAGCGCCGCATCGGCCTGCGCGACGGTATGGCTCGCGACGCGGCCAATCAGTTCGCCGTCGATCGGCGAATGAACCGGAATGTCGCCGGACTGGGCGAGATGGGCGATGCCGAGTTCGGCGAGGATGTCGGATGCTTTCACGTTGGAACCTTCTGTATCGCGAATACGAAATGGACGGGTTCGGAATCCGGCTGGACGCGTCGTCGGCCCGTTGCGCCGCACGCGGCATCGACGCGGCTGCGAGCAGGTCGCGGCTCCGTCTCCGGGAAGCCTTTCACCGCCGAAGAATTGAACCGATTGTGGGTAGCCAATACAGACGCGGCAAACGAAATATCGGAACTAGGTGGTGCGCTTTTGTCATCAAGTGCGGTCGGCGATGCGGGCACGCGCGACGCGCCGCCCGCATCGCTGTCACGACCGTTCGTCGAGCGCGCGCTTCGCCAGCTGTGCGATATGCAGCGGCGTCCTGCCCGCGCCCTGCTCGATCTGCTCGCGGCAACTGAAGCCGTTGGTCACGACGATCGCGTCGGCGCTCGCCTGCCGCACGAGCGGCAGCAGCGTGCCCTCGCCGATCTTCATCGACAGGTCGTAGTGCTCCTCGCTGAACCCGAACGATCCGGCCATCCCACAGCATCCGGTATCGAGCAGCGACCAGCGCACGCCGAGCTTGTCGAGCAGCGCCGTCTCGCCCTGCATCCCGAACAGCGATTTCTGATGGCAATGCCCGTGGACGATCACGTCCGCATCGAGCCGCGGCCACGCAAAATCGACCTGCGCGAGGAAATCGGAGAACAGGAAGGTCTGGGCGGCAAGACGTTTCGCGAGCGGCTCGTCCGGCAACTGCTTGAGCAACTCGTCCTTGAATACCGACAAACAGCCCGGCTCCAGCCCGATCACCGGCACGCCCGCTTCGATCTCGCCCGCGAGTTCGTCCACCGCGGTGCGCAACAGCGCGCGCGCCTCGTCCAGCATGCCGTAGTCGTACAGCGGCCGGCCGCAGCACAGGCGCTTGTTCGGCAATGTGACATCGAAGCCGAGTGCGGACAGCACGTCGACGGCCGCCATCGCGATGTCCGGCGAGAAATGCTCGTTGAATGTATCAACCCAGAGCATCACGCGTTTCGGCGCGGTCACCCCTGAGACAGCCTTCCGCGGAACCGGCGACGCCCCCTTGCGCAACCCGACGCCGCGCCGTTTCGCCATCGTCCGGAACGGTCGCGGCGCGAACGCCGGCAGCGTCCGTGCCTGCGCGACGCCCGCGAGCCACTTGCCGATACGCGCCAAGGGCGGGGTCGAGGTCATAAAATTCGTCAACCATGGAAAACGACTCGCCAGCGGCGCCCATTGCCCGATCCTCCCCATGAACATCGCCTGCCGCGGCCGGCGACGCGTTTCGTAATAGTGCGACAGGAATTCCGCCTTGTACGACGCCATGTCGGTATGCGTCGGGCAGTCCGACTTGCAACCCTTGCACGCGAGGCACGTATCAATCGCTTCCTTGACCTCGGTGCTGTTCCAGCCGTCCCGGATCACGTCGCCCTGCAACATTTCCCAGAACAGGTGCGCGCGGCCGCGGGTCGAGCACTTCTCCTCGCGCGTCGCGCGATAGCTCGGACACATCGTGCCGCCTTCGAGCGACCGGCACTTGCCCATGCCGATGCAGCGCTCGATCGCGCGCTGCATCCCGTCACCTTCCGGGCTCGTGAACGTGAGCTTCGTCTGCAGCGTCACCGGCTTGTACGCGGGGCCCAGACGCAGGTTCTCGTCGGCGCGGTACGCGTTGACGACCTTGCCCGGATTCAGGCGGTTCGCCGGATCCCAGATCGCCTTGAATTCGGCCATCGCCTGCATCAGCTCGGGCCCGTACATGATCGGCAGAAACTCGGCCTTGGCCTGTCCGTCGCCGTGCTCGCCCGACAGCGAACCGCCGAAATCGACCACCAGTTGCGCGGCTTCGCGCAGGAAACCGCGCCACACCTGCACGCCTTCCGCACTGCGCAGATCGAACGTGATCCGCGCATGCACGCAGCCGTCGCCGAAGTGGCCGTACAGGCAGGTCTCGTAGCCGTAGCGATCGACGAGCGCCTGGAACGCGCGCAGATAGTCGCCGAGCCGTAGCGGATCGACGGCCGCATCCTCCCATCCGGCGATCGGATCAGGTTTCGACGGATCGACCGACAGCGCAACCGCCGATGCGCCCGTTTCACGAATCGACCAGATCTTCTGCTGCTTCGCCTTGTCCTCGACGACGAAGCCGCTCACGTGCGCCCCCGCGCCGCCGCCATGGAAATACGCTTCGGCCTCGCGCGCCTGTGCGGTCGCGTCCTCAACGGTATCCGCGCCGAACTCCAGCACGACCCACGCGTCGCCCGGCGGCAGCAGCGCAATTTCATCCCGCTTCAGTCCGCGTTCCTGCAAGCCGCGAATGATCGCGCGATCGAGACCTTCGATCGCGATCGGCGCGAAACGGTTGAAGTGCGGCACGGCGTCGGCCGCCGTGAAGATATCCGCGAAGCCGAGCACCAGCAGTACACGGCATGCGGGACTGTGCACGAGACGCACCTGGGCCTGCAGCGTGACCGCGCACGTGCCCTCGGTGCCGACCAGCGCACGCGCCACGTTGAAGCCGTTCTCGGGCAGCAGTTGATCGAGATTGAAACCCGACACGCGCCGCTTGATCTGCGGAAACTCACGGCGGATGCGATCCGCATAACGGTCGCGCAGGTCGCGCAGCCGGCGGTAGATCTCGCCGCGCCGGCCGCCTGCGGCGATGATCGCGTCGAGTTCGTGCTCCGGCGTCGGGCCGACCCAGAAGCGGGCGCCATCGTAGGTGAGGATTTCGAGCGCCTCGACGTTCTCGACGGTCTTGCCCGCCATCACCGAATGCGCACCGCATGCGTTGTTCGCGATCATGCCGCCGAGCGTGCAGCGGCTGTGCGTGGCCGGATCCGGTGCGAACGTGAGGCCATGCGCCTCCGCCGCGTCGCGCAGCGTATCGCAGACGACACCCGGCTCGACGATCGCGCGCTGTGCGACCGGATCGATCGACACGACACGATTGAAGTACTTGCTGGTGTCCGCGACGACCGCGACGTTGACGCCCTGCCCGTTCTGGGACGTGCCGCCGCCCCGCGTCAGGAACGGCACGTCGAAGCGCCGGCACACCCCGAGCGCCGCGACGATATCGTCCGCATCGGCCGGCACGACGACGCCCAGCGGCACCTGCCGGTAATTCGACGCGTCGGACGCATAGAGCGCCTTCGAGCCCGCATCGAAACGCACCTCGCCGCGCACCGCGGTGCGCAGGTCGGCCTCGAGCGTGTCGAGCAGCGCCTGCCCGAGTTCAACCGGCGTGGCGCGCTTCACGATGACTGAGCGGCGTTCGCGGTCATCTTGAAGATGCCTTGCGCATTGCCGGCATCGAAGCGCAGGTCGGTCACCCAGCGGCGCGCGGTCTGGTCGAACGTGCGCTTGCGCGTGATGAATTCGTAGAACGAGCCGGGCACATGACGCTTGACGATGCCGCCGTCACGGGTCCTGAAGTCGCGTTCGACGACATCCGCGCGATACGCGGTCTGGAACACGCGGCCCGAGCGCGAGCGTTCGACCTCCGGCTTCATCGGCCGTCCCTTCGCCTTCTCGTCGTCGGACAGCTTGAACACGTCGGCGACGCGATCGGTCGCGTGATTGAACGCATTGCCTTCGGTCGCGATCCAGGCCATTTCCGCCGATTCGAGCAGCAGCGTCTCGTAGTCGAGTTCGTTCGGCACGTCGTGCTGGCGCGCGAACGCACCGACGATCTCCGGCAGCAGCGCGTGCGCGGCATCGAGCGGCAGCCATCCTTCGCGTTCGATGTCCCACAGCAGCGCGACGGCGGCGGGCGTCAGCGGATCGCGCGACGAACCGATCACGTTCGTCACCGCCTGCTGGAATTCCTTCGAGAAGCGCTCGGGGTGCAGCTCGCTGACGAAGAACTGCGCGATTTCGTCGGGCGCATCCTCGTGCGCGTAGGCGCGGCCCGTCATGCCGAGCTTGTCGAGCGGATAACGGCCGTTCAGGCGAAAGCCGAGCGGACGCAGAATGCGCGTGAAGGCCGCCTCGCCCGGCGGCAGCGCGCCGCTGTGCGGCCAGCGCACGGTGCGCAACGCGCCATGATCGAAATGGACGGAGCCGCCGTTTTCGATCGCGTCCGCCGTATAGGCGCGTCCGTTCGGCGAGCGCTCGAGCAACCCTTCGAACAGCGCCATGTTCATGGCCTGGGTGATCTCCGCGCGCGTCACGACGCCGGCTTCCCACTCCTGCAGGACCGCCGGCATGTTCAGCGTCGTAAACAGGGCATCGGTCTTCGCCTGCCCCAGCAGTTTCGACAACAAGCTCTCGATATTCGGATTGCGCATCATGTATCTCGTCAGGGGACCGGGCCGGCAGACGATGCCGGCGATTCGCCGGCCGGCCGTCGCATCGACGCCCGGCCTTGTCTGGCACGCATTATTCAAACGGTTGCAGGCGGGCGTAAAGCGAGATTAAATTGACACGTAATGAGTTTTTGGAACGACTGAGCGGGAACGGCCGGTGCGTGCGTCATGAGCCGGCGCCGCCATTCGTCAGGCAAATCGACTTTTATGCGCAAATTCAAGATTCCGAACATGGGCGCGCTCGTGGCATTCGAGGCCGCCGCACGCCATGAAAGCTTCACGCACGCAGCCAGGGAACTGTTCCTGACCGAAAGCGCCGTCTCGCGGCAGATCGCGACACTCGAATCGAGCCTCGGCGTGCGGCTGTTTGCGCGCGTGAAGCAGCGCGTGGTGCTGACGCGCGCCGGCAAGCTGTACGGCACGCAGGTGCGGCGCGCACTCGAAACGCTCGATCGCGACACGCTGTCGATCATCGCGCACGGCAGCGGCGGCGGTTATCTCGAACTGGCCGTGCTGCCGACGTTCGCATCGCACTGGCTGATCCCGCGCATCAAGACCTTCTACGACCAGTCGCCCGACGTGCGCGTCAACATGGGGATTCGCACCGACATGTTCTCGTTCGAGGACACGCACTTCGAAGCGGCGATCCACTACGGCAAGCCGACGTGGCCCGGCACATCGGCGGATTACCTGTTCGGCGAGGAAGTGGTGCCGATCTGTTCGCCGATGCTGCTCGACAGGCCGGTGACGCACCCACAGGATCTGCTCGCGTATCCGCTCCTGCACTCGACGACGCGGCCCGGCGCATGGAGCCAATGGTTCGAGTCGCGCGGCGTCGAGGACAACCGGGCGATGCAGGGCGTGCGCTACGAACTGCACACGATGCTGTTCAGCGCGGCTGCCGCCGGCCTCGGCATCGCGCTCGTGCCGAAGTTCTTCGTCGAAGGGCAACTGCAGCAGCTCGGGCTCGTCGTGCCGTTCGACGCAGCGTCCACGGCGGATTCCGGGTACTACCTCGTGTATCCGACGGAATTCAGCCATAGCAAGCCGCTGGAACTGTTCAGGAGCTGGCTGCTCGAGCAGGCCAGCGTCTACGCGTCGCCGGAAAAGAGCGAGGAGGCGTGACGCGTCGCGACGATCGCGCGCAGATCGCCCACGTCGTGCATCGAAGCGCCGCTTCCCGATGCACGGCGCGATGAATTCGCTCCGTCGGAATACGACTGATTATCGTTCTCCATCTGTACTCGAATCACCGCGCGCGTCACGCACGAATCGCGCCGGGACGGATTGCGGCCCGCGCCATGCCCGCGGCGCCGGCTCCCGCACATTTCCGATTGCAGTCCAAAGCGTCACTGACTATCGTTGAAAGCGATCCGAAGTGGCGTACGCGAATACGATCGATTGGGAGAACCGCGATGAAAGGCGACCAGAAAGTCATCGGCTACCTGAATGCGCAGCTCAAGAACGAACTGACGGCGATCAACCAGTATTTCCTTCATGCCCGCATGTATCGTCACTGGCAGCTCGACAAGCTCGGCAAGCATGAATACGACGAATCCATCGGCGAGATGAAGCACGCGGATGCGCTCATCGAACGCATCTTCATGCTCGACGGCCTGCCGAATCTGCAGGATCTGCACAAGCTGCTCGTCGGCGAGCATACGGAAGAGATCCTCGAATGCGACCTGAAGCTCGAACGCGGCTCCCAGGTCACCTGCAAGGAAGCGATCGCGTACTGCGAATCGGTGCAGGATTACGCGTCGCGTGAAATCCTCGAGCACATTCTCTGCGATACCGAAGAACACATCGACTGGCTCGAAACGCAGCTCGAACTGCTCAAGAAGGTCGGTATCGAGAATTATCTGCAGTCGGCGATGTCGTCGCTCGACTGACGGCCGGCGGCGCCGCACGCGGCTGTCCGCGAGCGCGCCGCCGTCACGCACTTCGTTTTACATGTGCCACTTGACCGTCGCGGTCAGCGTGCGCGGTGCGCCCGGCATGTTGTACAGGTCCGCGTTGCCGTGCGCGGAGATGAAGTAGCGGCGGTCGAACACGTTGTCGAGCGTCAGCGTCACATCGACCTTCTTGCTGCGATAGCCCGCGCCAAGATTGAAGACCGTAAACGACGGCAGCGTGACGAGATCGCTCGCGGATGCATAGCGCGCCGACTGGAACTGCGCACCGGCCGCCGCATAGAAGCCGTACGGCAGTTCGCGCTTGAGCCACAGGCTCGCGCTGTGGCGCGGCATCAGCCCCGGCGTATTGCTGGACAGCGTCAGCCCGGCCGCCGTCGATTGCGGCGAGCCGTCGACCGTGCCGGTCATATACGCATAGCCGGCATACACCGACCACTTCGGCGCGATCTCGCCGGTAAAGCCCAGTTCCATGCCGCGCACGTGCTGCGTGCCGATCGGCAATGCATAGCCCGGATGTGCCGGGTCGCCGATCTGCTGGTTCGTCTGGCGCATGTCGAACAGCGCGACGTTAGCCATCGCCTTGCCGCCCAGATCGAACTTCGAACCGATTTCATAGGCGGTCGTTTTCTGCGGTGCGAGCGCCGCACCGTTCGCGAACGCGCCGGAACTGATCAGCGTGTCGGCGAGCGGCGAGAACGACTGGCTGAACGAGCCGTACAGCGTCAGCCAGTCGAGCGGTTCGTAGATCAGGCCGACGCGCGGGCTCCACTGATGATCGGCGCGATCGAGGTTCACGTTCGACGACGTGTAATCGTGACGGATCTGGTTCAGATAGTCGAAACGCAGGCCCGCCAGCACTTTCCAGTGTTCGTTCAGCGAGATCAGATCCTGCGTGTAGACGCCGACGAGCCCGACGACCGTCGACGCATTCGTGCGCGCGCGCGTGCCGGCCGGCACGCCGGGCAGGTTCACGAGCTGCGGATGGTAGAGATCATAGGTCGCGACCTTCGACACGTTGTAGATCGTGTCGAATTTCTGCTGCTGCGACAGTTCGAGGCCGTACAGCAACTCGTGACGCATCCCGAACAGCGTCGTCTTCTGCGTCAGCTCGAACAGGCCGTCGATGCCGTGATCGGTCCGCTGGCGCGTCGCCTGGTCGAGCGTCACCGTCGGGTGCGCGGCCGTCCTGATCGGCTCGAACGTCACGTAGTTCTTCCGCTCGAGCGAGAAGTCGTACGCGCGAATCGCGCCGTGGAACGACAGTGAATCGCTGAAGCGGTGATCGAGCGACACCGTCGCGCTTTTCGCCGAGATGTCGTTGTACGAGGTGTTCGCGGCGTCGGCAGAACCGAAGTACGTGTTGATCGGCACGTTGACCGGCCGGCCCTGATAGGCGGGCACGCCCTGATCGGACGTGCGCCGGTCGTGCAGGTAATCGAATTCGACATTGAGCACCGTGTCGGCGCTCAGCTTGAATTGCGCGGACGGCGCGATCGCCTGGCGATTCAGCTGGAACTGGTCGCGAAAGCTGTTCGAGTTTTCGGCCGCACCGGTGATGCGAAAGCGCGCCGCATCGTTAGCGTTCCAGCCGAGATCGAATTCGCCGCGCCGCTCGCCGTGCGTGCCCAGCGTCACGCCGACGTCGCGCACCGGGTTCGCCAGCGGCCGCTTCAGCACGCGGTTGACGATGCCGCCCGCCGAGCCGCGCCCGTACAGCACCGCCGCCGGCCCCTTCAGCACCTCGACGCGCTCGACGTTCGACAGATCGCGGTAATAAAGCGCGTCGTCGCGAATGCCGTCCACGTACTGGTCCGTGATGCTGTTGAAGCCGCGGATCGTGATCTGGTCGCGCTGCCCATCTCCGAGCGAGAAGCCGACGCCCGGCACGTTGCGCAGTGCATCCTGCATCGACGTCGCGTTCTGATCCTCGATCACCGAATGAGGCACGACGTTCACCGTCTGCGGGACATCCATCAGCGACATGTCGGTTTTGGT
>NZ_JAHACR010000553.1 GCF_018375725.1 Burkholderia sp.
CATCGGCGAACAGCGACGCGACGGCGATCGCCGCGAGCGACCACGACAAGATGATCGACGGCGTCAAGCGGCTGGTGGTGCTCTACAACGATCTCACCGTGTCGGGCGAAGCGCTGCGCCATTTCCAGTTCACGGCAGGACAGGAGAGTTTCGACCATGCGCAGTCGGTGTACGCGACGCTGCGCATCGTGGCGATTGCCGCGCTTGCCGTCGGCCTGATCGCCGCGCTGCTGTCCTATATCGCGCTGAGCCGTGCGATCGGCCGCCCGCTTGAGACGGCGCTCGCGCATTTCGATGCGATGGCGGCGGGCGACCTGCGTCGCAGGATCGTCGTCGAGCGTCGCGACGAGATGGGGCATTTGCTGCAGGGCCTCGCGAAGATGCAGCGCGGCCTCGTCGAGACCGTGAGCACGGTGCGCTGTGGCAGCGAATCGATCGCGACCGCCGCCCGGCAGATCGCGGCGGGCAACATCGATCTGTCGTCGCGCACCGAGGAGCAGGCGGCGGCGCTGGAAGAGACCGCGTCGAGCATGGAGCAGCTGACCGGCACTGTGAAACAGAACGCGGACAACGCACGCCAGGCGAGTGCGCTCGCCGCGAACGCGTCGGAGATCGCGAACAAGGGCAACACGGTCGTCGGCGAAGTCGTCGGCACGATGGGCGAGATCAACCAGAGCTCCGCGAAGATCGCGGACATCATCGCGATCATCGAAGGGATTGCCTTCCAGACCAACATCCTCGCGCTCAATGCGGCGGTCGAGGCGGCGCGCGCGGGCGAGGACGGCCGCGGCTTCGCGGTCGTCGCGGGCGAGGTACGCAGCCTCGCGCAGCGCTCATCGGCGGCGGCGAAGGAAATCAAGGAGCTGATAGACACGTCGGTCGAGCGCATCCGTTCCGGCTCGACGCTGGTGGACGAGGCGGGGCGCACGATGACCGAGGTGATCGGCGCCGTTCAGCGCGTGACCGACATCATGGGCGAGATCGCCGCGGCGTCCGAGGAGCAGAGCGCCGGCATCGACCAGGTCG
>NZ_JAHACR010000171.1 GCF_018375725.1 Burkholderia sp.
CCGCTCCGGTCAGGCAGTGTGCGCGGCCGCTTCGCGGGCCTGCTTGAGGAAGTTTTCGAGCAGCGCGTGGCCGTGCTCGGACAGGATCGATTCGGGATGGAACTGCACGCCTTCGACCGGCAGCGTCTTGTGGCGCACACCCATGATTTCGCCATCGTCGGTCCATGCGGAGATTTCGAGGCATTCCGGCAGCGATTCGCGCTCGATTGCGAGCGAGTGATAGCGGGTGACGTCGAAATGCTTCGGCAAGTCGGCGAACACGCCGCGGCAGTCGGTTTCGATCTTGCTCACCTTGCCGTGCATGATGGTCTTCGCGCGCACGACGCGGCCGCCAAATGCCTCGCCGATCGCCTGATGGCCGAGGCACACGCCGAGGATCGGCTTCCTGCCGGCGAATTCGCGCAGCACGTCGAGCGTGATGCCCGCATGTTGCGGGTTGCTCGGGCCGGGCGACAGGCAGATCGAATCGGGATTCAGGCGCGCGATCTCGTCGAGCGTGATTTCGTCGTTGCGATAGGTGCGCACGTCCTCGCCCAGCTCGCCGAAATACTGGACCAGGTTGTAGGTGAACGAGTCGTAGTTGTCGATCATGAGCAGCATGGTCAGTCTCCGGTCAGAAGTCGCTGTCGAGGCCGTCTTGGACCTGTTCGGCCGCACGCAGCACCGCGCGCGCCTTGTTCTCGGTCTCTTGCCATTCGGATTCGGGCACCGAATCCGCGACGACGCCGGCCGCCGCTTGCACGTACAGGTTGCCGTTGTGGATCAGGCCGGTACGGATCGCGATCGCCAGATCCATCTCGCCCGAGAACGACAGGTAGCCGACCGCGCCGCCATACAGCCCGCGCTTGACGGGCTCGAGCTCGTCGATCAGCTCCATCGCGCGCACCTTCGGCGCACCGGACAGCGTGCCGGCCGGGAAAGTCGCGCGCAGCACGTCGAAGTTCGTCATGCCGGGCTTGAGCTTGCCTTCGACCGAGCTGACGATGTGCTGCACGTGCGAATACTTTTCGATCACCATCTTGTCGGTCACCTGCACCGAGCCGATTTCCGCGATCCGGCCGACGTCGTTGCGCGCGAGGTCGATCAGCATCACGTGCTCGGCGATCTCCTTCGGATCGTTGAGCAGCTCGGTCGCGAGTTCCGCATCGCGCTCGGGCGTGTTGCCGCGCGGACGCGTACCGGCCAGCGGGCGGATCGTGACGATCTGGTCGTCGCCGCGCTTTTCCTGACGCACGAGAATTTCCGGCGATGCGCCGACGACGTGGAAATCGCCGAAGTTGTAGTAATACATGTACGGCGACGGATTCAGCGAGCGCAGCGCACGATACAGCGACAGCGGGTTGTCGCGGTACGGCTTCGTCAGGCGCTGGCCGACCTGGATCTGCATCAGCTCGCCGGCCGCGATGTATTCCTTCGCCTGGCGCACGGCGGCCAGATAGTCCTCTTTCTTGAATTCGCGGAACGTCTCGGTACGGACGCTCGGCGACGTCACGGGCGGCTGGACGGTCGCGCGCAGGCGATGCTTCAGCTCGCGCAGACGCTGCTTCGCCTTCGTGTATGCCTCCGGCTGGGCCGGATCGGCGTAGATGATCAGGTACAGCTTGCCGGCGAGGTTGTCGATCACGGCGACTTCCTCGGTCAGCAGCAGCTGGATGTCGGGCAGGCCGAGATCGTCGTGCGGGGCGGTGTGCGCGAGCTTCTTCTCGATGTAGCGCACCGCGTCGTAGCCGAAGTAGCCGGCGAGACCGCCGCAGAAGCGGGGCAGGCCGGGGCGCGGCGCGACCTTGAAGCGGGCCTGGAACGATGCGATGAACTCGAACGGGTCGCCGTCGTGTGTTTCGACGACCTTGCCGTCGCGCACGACTTCGGACACGCCCGCGCGGGTGCGCACAAGTGTGCGCGCCGGCAGGCCGATGAACGAATAGCGGCCAAAGCGTTCGCCGCCGACCACCGATTCGAGCAGGAACGAATTCGCGCCGGCGCGTTCCGGCTGCGCGAGCTTCAGGTAGAGGGACAGCGGCGTTTCGAGATCGGCAAGGGCTTCCGCAATCAGCGGGATGCGGTTGTAGCCTTCGTTCGCGAGCGATTGGAATTCGAGTTCAGTCATGTTCCGGTCCTGTTCGGGACGGGCGCGGAATGCGCCGGGGATCGCTTGGCGCTGCGCGTGCGGCCGTCGGCGGGAGGTCGGTCGGTGATGTGCCTGCCGGCGGGCGCGGCCCGGAGTGCGAGCGTCGGATGCATGCCACCGGCCCTGAATAGACAGGTTCGGGCGCTGTGAAGCGAAGCAGGTGAAACGACGATCGGCGCGCGGGTGCGCAGCGAGATAAAAAACGGCGCTGAAGACGAGCTTCAGCGTACCTCATCGAAGAGGTTAGCGCGACCAGCGACGCCAGGGCCAGGCTCCCCGGTCGATGCTGCTCAGACTCCGTTTTTTATTCAGAAACATGCGGATGGAAGAAATAATCAGACGGTTGGCTGGCCGGCGTTGTGCGCGGCGATCGCGCGGGCTGCGGCCAGCAGCGAATCGACTATACCATCCGAATTTATCGTTTGTATAGCCTTGCCATGGTTGTAGCCGTAAGGCACCGTGAGCGTCGCCATGCCGGCCGCGCGACCGGCGAGCGCGTCGTTCTCCGAGTCGCCGATCGCGACTGCGGTGTCCGGCGAGACGCCCAGCGCGTCGCATGCCGTCAGCATCGGCAGCGGATCGGGCTTCTTGCGCGACACACTGTCGCCCCCGAGTACGATGCCGAACCGGTCGGCCAGTCCGTACTGTTCGAGCAGCTCGACCGCGAAGCGGCGCGGCTTGTTGGTCACGCACGCAAGCTTCAGGCCTGCGGCGCGCATGGCATCGAGGCCGGCCGCGACGTCCGGGTAGAGGCGCGTGTGGCGACCGTTGATCTTCGCGTACTCGTCCTGATAGATCGCGAGCGCGTCGTCGAAGCGCGCCGCTGCCTCGTCCGCCGCGAAGCGCGGCTTCAGGACGCACTGGATCAGATGCTCGGAGCCTTTGCCGACGTAACCGATCACTTCGTCGCGCGACGTTGCCGGCGCGTCGAACCGCGCGAGCATCCCGTTCAGGCCGGCGGTGAAATCATCCACGGTATCGACCATCGTGCCGTCGAGGTCGATCAACGCGGCGTCGAGGCGCGGCGAGGCGAAGCGGATTGGGCCTGCCAGGTCAGGCACGGACTGAGGAACGTCGGCCATGGCGTCAGCTCCGCTTGACGGTCGCGAGTTCGCTGCGCATCTGTTCGATCACCTGGCGGTAGTCCGGCTTGCCGAAAATCGCCGAGCCCGCAACGAACGTATCCGCACCCGCCGCCGCGATTTCCGCGATGTTGTCGACCTTCACGCCGCCATCCACTTCAAGCAGGATTTCGCGGCCGGTGCGCTCGGTATACGCGTCGATGCGCGCGCGCGCTTCGCGCAGCTTGTTCAGCGTTTCCGGAATGAACGACTGGCCACCGAAGCCTGGGTTGACCGACATCAGCAGCACGAAATCGAGGCGATCCATCACGTGGTCGAGATGATTGAGCGGCGTCGCCGGATTGAACACGAGACCGGCCTTGCATCCATGATCGCGGATCAGCGCCAGCGAGCGGTCGACGTGATCCGATGCTTCCGGATGGAAGCTGATCAGGTTCGCGCCTGCCTTCGCAAAATCAGGGATGATCCGGTCGACCGGACGCACCATCAGGTGCACGTCGATCGGCACCTGCACGTGCGGACGGATCGCCTCGCACACGAGCGGGCCGATCGTCAGGTTCGGCACGTAATGGTTGTCCATCACGTCGAAGTGGATCCAGTCGGCGCCGGCGGCGACCACGTTGCGGACTTCTTCGCCGAGCCGCGCGAAGTCGGCCGACAGGATGCTGGGGGCGATGCGGAATTGGGTCATGAGTGGAGAGCGTGGAGGCTGCGGCGCAAAAACGCCATTCTACCGCCGGGGCCCGCGCCGCGGCGCGCGGTTGCGGCCCGTTGCCGCATCAAGCAGAATGCCGAACCAAGGCGGTTCATCCGCGCCCCGGCGCAGTCGCGCACGATGCCGGCGCGGGCCGGTCACTCTCCAGCGGAAACACCATGAGTCAGTACCAGTTCACCGTTTCGGTGAAAACCAGTTATTTGCCGGAACAATCCGACCCCGAACGCCGTCAATACGCATTCGCGTACACGCTGACCATTCGCAATACCGGGAAGGTCGCGGCGCAACTGATCGCGCGTCACTGGATCATCACGGACAGCGATAGCCACGTGCAGGAGGTCAAGGGCCTCGGCGTCGTCGGCCATCAGCCGCTGCTGCAGCCCGGCGAGCAGTTCGAATACACGAGCTGGGCGGTGATTGCGACGCCGGTCGGCACGATGCGCGGCGCGTACTTCTGTGTTGCCGAGGACGGCGAGCGATTCGAGGCGCCGATCGACGAATTTGCGCTGCACATGCCCCGCACGCTGCATTAAGCATGCGTGCACGTGTGCGGCGATGACGCGATCAGCGTGGCATGCGGTCGTTTCGGACGCGCTTCTTCTTGCCCGAAGCCGTCCATACGACGATGAAGATCAGCAGGGCGAGCGCAAGGAATGATTCCAGCGCGAAGATGAGCATCGGATATTGGTCGAGAAGATCTGACATGGCGGTTTCCATCAAGAACGGACATTGTATGTGGTTTAAACCCCGGGTGGCCGGGTGGGCGGCGGCAGTCGCGACGGCGGCGCTGCTCGCCGCATGCGGTGGCGCGCCGGTGCGGACGTCGTCGATGAAGCCGCCGACCGGCGCGGCGATCGTGCCGGGACAGGTCGCCGCGGCACGTCTCACGCCGGTCGCTTGGCAACAGGTGCCGGACTGGCAGGACGACACGCTGATCGGCGCGACCGCGGCGCTGCGGCAGAACTGTGCGCGTCTCGCACGCCAGCCTGCGTGGCATCGCGCCTGCGCGGCCGCGGAGCGGCTTGACGAGCTCGACGTCGGCAGCGCCCGTGCGTTCTTTGAAGCTTATTTCACGCCGTTCCAGTTCGCGAACAGCGACGGCACGCTCGACGGGCTCGTCACCGGTTATTACGAGCCGCTGCTGCACGGTTCGCGCGTGCGGCGCGGCCCCTATCAAACCGCGCTTTACCGCTGGCCGTCCGGCTATCGTGCCGGCGCTGCGCTGCCGGTGCGCGCGCAGCTCGAGCGTGCGGGCATCCTGAACGGCAACGAACTGGTGTGGGTCGACGATCCAATCGAGGCATTCTTTCTCCAGGTGCAAGGGTCGGGGCGTGTGCTGCTCGACGACGGCTCGGTGATGCGTGTGGGCTACGGCGGAACCAATAACCAGCCATATCGCTCGATCGGCAAATGGCTGCTCGATCGCGGCGAACTCACGCCCGCACAGGCGACGATGCAGGGCATCAAGGCTTGGGCGAAAGCGAATCCGAATCGCGTCGATGCGTTGCTCGACACGAATCCGCGTTTCGTGTTTTTCCGCGAAATGCCTTCGAAGGAAGCCGTGCCGCACGGCGGCGCGGAGGGGCCGGTCGGTGCGCTCGGCGTGCCGCTGACGCCGGAGCGGTCGATCGCTGTCGATCCCTCGTCGATTCCGCTCGGCACACCGGTGTTCCTGCAGACGACCCGGCCGCTCACGAACACGCCGATGAATCGCCTCGTATTTGCGCAGGATACGGGCACCGCGATCAAGGGCGGTGTGCGGGCAGATTATTTCTGGGGGCTGGGCGACGACGCTGGAGACCAGGCGGGACGGATGAAGCAGATCGGCCGGATGTGGCTGTTGTTCCCGAATTCGTGAGTCAGCCGGCGTGGGCGGCCTGGGCAGCCAATCGCCGTGAAGCAGCGTGCTGGTGCGGCGATTCTCGGCGATGCGGGTTTTGACGTGGAGGTTTGACGAAGAGGGGCGGGGCAGGATCGATGCATGGCATCGCAGGGCTCCCGACTTGCTCGGAACACTGACTCCGTTGCGACAGCGATTTTGACCTTCTTCGCGTACTCGCTCATGAATCTAATCTATGGCCAGCCCGATCCTCGCCCGGTGAACTACGCTGAGTGAGGGGCGGGCTGGCCATTTCATTGTGTCCCCCCAAAGCTGGATCGGTATCCGACATTGGGGCGCGGCTCGCTTGCGCGGATCGGGCCTTTCGTGCGCGCATCACGGGCGGGCACGATGACGGCTTATTAACCCCTGCGCTTGTCGACAACACGCCGTGCCTTGCCGACGGAGCGCTCGATGCCGTTGACCGGCAGTACGTTGACCCGCGCCGTGACGCCAATCAGCTCCTTGATATCGTGTGCGAGAGCCTGCTTCGCTGCATCGACCGCGGTCGCGTCGGGCGCGGTATCCGGGCACGGCTCGACGTTGAGCGTCAGCACATCGAGCGGCCCCTCCTTCGTCAGCACGATCTGGTAATGCGGCGCGAGTGCGCGTTGCTTGAGAAGTTGCTCTTCGATCTGCGTCGGGAACACGTTGACGCCGCGCACGATCATCATGTCGTCCGAACGGCCGGTGATCTTCTCCATTCGGCGCATCGTGCGTGCGGTGCCGGGCAGAAGACGCGTCAGATCGCGCGTCCGGTAGCGAATGATCGGCAGCGCCTCCTTCGTCAGGGACGTGAATACCAGCTCGCCCAGTTCGCCGTCGGGCAGCACCTCGCCGGTTTCGGGATCGATGATCTCCGGGTAGAAGTGATCTTCCCAGATCGTCGGGCCATCCTTGCTCTCGACGCATTCGGACGCGACACCTGGCCCTATCACCTCGGACAGCCCGTAAATGTCGACCGCGTCGATCCCCATGCGTCGTTCGATCGCGACGCGCATGTCGTTGGTCCACGGCTCTGCGCCGAAAATGCCGATGCGCAGCGAACTTTGCGCGGGATCGAGACCTTGCCGCTCGAATTCGTCGGCGATCGACAGCATGTAGCTCGGCGTCACCATGATGATGTCCGGGCGGAAATCCTGGATCAGTTGTACCTGCTTCTCGGTCTGTCCGCCGCCGAACGGAATCACGGTCAGCCCGGCGCGCTCCGCGCCGTAGTGCGCGCCGAGGCCGCCCGTGAAGAGTCCGTAGCCGTAACTGATGTGCACCTTGTCGCCACGCCGCGCGCCGGCGGCTCGAATCGAACGGGCGACGAGGTTTGCCCAGGTGTCGATATCGCGCGCGGTATAGCCGACCACCGTCGGCTTGCCGGTCGTGCCCGACGATGCATGGATGCGCGAGATCCTGTCCTGTGGCACCGCGAACATACCGAACGGATAGTTGTCGCGCAGATCGCTTTTTGTCGTGAACGGAAAGCGGGACAGGTCGGCGAGCGTTTTCAGGTCGTCAGGATGCACGCCGGCTTCGTCAAACTTGTGCCGATAGACCGGCGAATTGTCATAGGCATGCCGGAGCGACCATTTGAGACGTTCGAGTTGCAGTGCGGCCAGTTCGTCGCGGCTGGAAGTCTCGATCGGTTCGAGCGGTAGTGGGGTAGTCATGCGTGTCTCCAGTATTTTCTTGTCGTCAGGTCAGTTCGTCAGCGATCGTCCTGAATCACCACGCCTTTGATCTGAGCAGATTTGCCGCGAAACATCGCGACCGTTTCGCCGGCCAGATTCGTCACTCGAATGTCATAGATGCCATACCGCCCGTTGCGTGTCTGCTCGACCGCTTCAGCCGTCAGAACGTCGCCGCCATGTACCGGCCGCAGGAACTCGATCGAGCAACCCGCCGCGACCGTATTCACGTTGTACGAGTTGCATGCGAACGCGAACGTCGAATCGGCAAGCGCGAATATCAAGCCGCCGTGGCAGATCTGGTGGCCGTTCAGGAAGTCCGGCCGCACCGGCATGCGCATGCGCGCATAGCCGGGGTGTACTTCGACGAGCTCCATGCCCAGTGCGCGACTGCATGCGTCGGCGTCGTACATCGCTTGCGCCGTGGCTTGCGCGAGCGCATCCGGACTAAGTCCTTCGATGTCGCGATTCATGTCATCGTCCCTCGAAGCGCGGCGCGCGTTTCTCGATGAAGGCCTGCACGCCTTCGGCGTAATCGTGAGACTGGCCCAGCCTGCGCTGCAGGTCGCGCTCCAGGTCGAGTTGCTGATCGAGCGTATTCGTGATGCCCTCTCGCATGGCCTGCTTGATTGCGGCAATGGCGAGCGTCGGTTGCTGCGCCAGCTGTGCGGCGAGTTGACGGGTTGTCGCGGCGAGCGTGTCGTCGTCGACTGCGCGCCAGATAAGGCCCCACTGTTCGGCCTGTTCCGCGCTCAGCTTGTCGCCGGTCAGTGCAAGGCCGAGTGCGCGCGCCATCCCGATGCGTTGCGGCAGGAACCAGGTGCCGCCGGAGTCCGGCACGAGTCCGATCTTGACGAATGCCTGGATAAAACTACTCGAACGCGCAGCCAGCACGAGGTCGCACGCGAACGCGAGATTGGCGCCTGCGCCGGCCGCCGTGCCGTTGACGGACGCGATCACCGGGATCGACATACGCTGCAGACGACGGATCAGCGGGTTGAAGTGCGCGTCGATCAATGCGCCCAGATCGGTTGTCGTGCCGGGCGTGAAGTCGAGATCGGCGAGATCCTGGCCGGCACAGAAGCCACGCCCAGCACCGGTCAGAATCAGTGCGCGCGCGCCGGCGGATTCGATTTCATCGAGCGCCGATTGCAGTTCGCGGTGCATCGCCCGCGTGAAGCTGTTGAGCTTGTCCGGGCGGCTCAAGGTGATCGTTGCCACGCACGAGGTGTGATCGATATCCAGCTGAATCGCTTGATAGGACATCCGGTATCTCCTTCATAAATTCACGAGGGACATGCGAAGCGTCTTCGTTACACCCGCTCGATTGCGATCGCGATGCCTTGCCCCACGCCGATGCACATCGTGCACAGTGCGTAACGGCCTTTCGTGCGATGCAACTGATACATCGCCGTCGTC
>NZ_JAHACR010000172.1 GCF_018375725.1 Burkholderia sp.
AATCGACTATCTCGTCGATGCGTTCAAGAAGCTCGAGCGCAACCCGACCGACGTCGAGCTGATGATGTTCGCACAGGCGAACAGCGAGCACTGCCGCCACAAGATCTTCAACGCGCAGTGGACGATCGACGGCGAAGCGCAGGACATGTCGCTGTTCGCGATGATCCGCAACACCGAGAAGCTGAATCCGCAGGGCACGATCGTCGCGTATTCGGACAACTCCGCGATCATGGAAGGCGCGCAGGCGGAACGCTGGTTCCCGCGCCCGGCCGGCGCCACCGGCGAGCCGGACGAGCGCTATGGCCGTCACACCGAGCTGACCCACACGCTGATGAAGGTCGAGACGCACAACCACCCGACGGCGATCTCGCCGTTCCCGGGCGCGGCGACCGGCGCGGGCGGCGAGATCCGCGACGAAGGCGCGACGGGGCGCGGTGCGCGTCCGAAAGCGGGGCTGACGGGCTTTACGGTGTCGAACCTCGACCTGCCCGACGCGCGCCAGTCCTGGGAAAACGCGCGCGACGCCGCGCAGCCGGTCGGCGAGCGCAACCCGAATGACGCGCACGGCCCGTACGGCCGTCCGGACCGCATCGCGTCGCCGCTGCAGATCATGATCGACGGCCCGCTCGGCGGCGCCGCGTTCAACAACGAATTCGGCCGCCCGAACCTCGGCGGCTACTTCCGCGTCTACGAGCAGAACGTCGGCGGCCAGGTGCGCGGCTATCACAAGCCGGTCATGATCGCGGGCGGCATCGGCAACATTTCCGACGCGCATACGCACAAGCATGACGTGCCTGCCGGCTCGCTGCTGATCCAGATCGGCGGTCCCGGCATGCGGATCGGCATGGGCGGCGGCGCGGCCAGCTCGATGGCGACCGGCACGAACACCGCCGAGCTCGATTTCGACTCGGTGCAGCGCGGCAACCCGGAAATCGAGCGCCGGGCGCAGGAAGTCATCAACGGTTGCTGGCAGCTCGGCGACGCGAACCCGATTCTGAGCATTCACGACGTCGGCGCGGGCGGCCTGTCGAACGCGTTCCCGGAGATCGTCGACGGCGCGGGCAAGGGCGCACGCTTCGAGCTGCGCAAGATCCAGCTCGAGGAGTCGGGCCTGTCGCCGCGCGAAATCTGGTCGAACGAGGCGCAGGAGCGCTACGTGCTGGCGATCGCGCCGGCCGACCTGCCGCGCTTCGAGGCGATCTGCGTGCGTGAGCGCTGCCCGTTCTCGGTGGTCGGGGTCGCAACCGACGAGCGTGAACTGAAGCTCGTCGACGATCAGGCGACCGGCGCGGACGCCTATCCGGTCGACATGCCGATGGAAGTGCTGCTCGGCAAGGCGCCGCGCATGCATCGCGATGTCGCGCGCGTGACGACCGAGCGCGCGCCCGTCGACGTGACGGGCATCTCGCTTGCCGAGGCCGCCGTGGACGTGCTGAAGCACCCGACGGTCGCGAGCAAGTCGTTCCTGATCACGATCGGCGACCGCTCGGTCGGCGGCACGTCGGTGCGCGACCAGATGGTCGGCCCGTGGCAGGTGCCGGTGGCGGACTGCGCCGTGACGGCGCTCGATTACGCAGGCTTCAAGGGCGAAGCGATGACGATGGCCGAGCGCACGCCGCTCGCCGTGATCGACGCGCCCGCGTCGGGCCGCATGGCGGTCGGCGAGGCGATCACCAACATCGCGTCGGCGCCGATCGCCTCGCTCGACAAGCTGAAGCTGTCGGCGAACTGGATGGCCGCATGCGGCACGCCGGGCGAGGACGCTGCACTGTTCGACACGGTGAAGGCGATCGGCATGGAGCTGTGCCCGGCGCTCGGCATCGGCATCCCGGTCGGCAAGGATTCGCTGTCGATGAAGACGAAGTGGGACGAGCAGGGCGTGGCGAAGGAAGTCGTCGCGCCGGTGTCGCTGATCATCTCGGCGTTCGCGCCGGTCGAGGACGTCCGCCGGCATCTCACGCCGCAACTGCAGCGCGTCGCCGACGCCGGCGACAGCGTGCTGATCGCGATCGACCTCGGCCGCGGCAAGAACCGCATGGGCGGCAGCATCTTTGCCCAGGTCACGCAGCAGGTCGGCGACACGGTGCCGGACGTCGACGATCCGGAAGATCTGAAGCGTTTCTTCGCGGCGATCCAGGCGCTGAACGCGCAAGGCAAGCTGCTCGCGTACCACGACCGCTCGGACGGCGGTCTGTGGGCGACCGTGTGTGAAATGGCGTTCGCGGGCCATGCGGGCGTGTCGCTGAATGTCGACATGCTGACGCTCGACGCGGCGCATGAATCGGACTATGGCGACGCGAAGGACTGGGCGAAGCAGACGAGCGGCCGCCGCGAGGACCGCACGCTGCGCGCGCTGTTCTCCGAGGAACTCGGCGCCGTCGTGCAGGTGCGCGCGGCAGACCGCGATGCGGTGCTCGCCGTGCTGCGCGAATTCGGCCTGTCCGCGTGCTCGCACGTGATCGGCACGGTCAACGAGCGCGACACGATCGAGGTGTATCGCGACGCGAAAAAGATCTTCGAAGCGCCGCGCGTCGACCTGCATCGCGCATGGGGCGAAGTGAGCTGGCGCATCGCGCGCCTGCGCGACAACCCGGCCTGCGCGGATGCCGAATACGATGCGCTGCTCGACGCGGCCGACCCGGGCATCTCGCCGGTGCTGACGTTCGATGCGACCGAGGATATCGCCGCGCCGTTCATCTCGACCGGCGCACGTCCGCGTGTCGCGATTCTGCGCGAGCAGGGCGTGAACTCGCACCTCGAAACCGCCTATGCATTCGATCGCGCGGGCTTTGACGCGCACGACGTCCACATGAGCGATCTGCTGGCAGGCCGCGCGACGCTGGCGGACTTCGCGGGCGCGGTCGCCTGCGGCGGCTTCTCGTATGGCGACGTGCTGGGCGCGGGCGAAGGCTGGGCGAAGACGATCCGCTTCAACTCGGGTCTCGCCGAGATGTTCTCGGCATTCTTCGCGCGCCAGGACACGTTCGCGCTCGGCATCTGCAACGGTTGCCAGATGCTGTCGAGCCTGGCGTCGATGATTCCGGGCGCGGAGGCGTGGCCGAAGTTCACGCGCAACAAGTCCGAGCAGTTCGAGGCCCGCTTCTCGTTCGTCGAGGTGCAGTCGTCGCCGTCGATCTTCTTCGCCGGCATGGAAGGCTCGCGCATTCCGGTGGCGGTCGCGCACGGCGAAGGCTTCGCGGACTTCTCGCAGCAGGGCGACATCGATCGCGTCGCAGTGGCGATGCGCTATGTCGACCATCGCGGCGAAGCGACCGAGCGTTATCCGTTCAACCCGAACGGCTCGCCGGCCGGCATCGCCTCGGTGACGACCGCCGACGGCCGCTTCACGGTGCTGATGCCGCACATGGAACGTGTGCACCGCACGGTGACGATGAGCTGGCATCCGGAAGGCTGGGACGATGCGAGCCCGTGGATGCGCGCGTTCCGCAACGCCCGCCGCTGGATCGGCTGACGCGATGTTCGGCCTGCATGGCGCCGTCGACGTCGTGACGCTGCGTGACGAGCGCGCGGAGGACGTCGAGGCGATCGCCGGGGTCATTGCTGCCGCGTTCGCCGGCACGCCGCAAGGCGGCCGGTTCGAGCAGCGCGTCGTCGACGTGTTGCGTGCGGACGGCCGCTTGAGCGTGTCGCTGGTCGCGGAGCGTGACGAACGCGTGATCGGTCACGTCGCGTTTTCGCCGGTGACGATCGGTGCGGGAGAGACGGCTGGCTGGTACGGACTCGCACCGCTCGCGGTGCTGCCCGACTGTCAGCGGCAAAGCGTCGGCGCGGGGCTCGTGCGCACGGGCCTCGACGCGCTGCGCAGGCTCGGCGCGCGCGGTTGCGTCGTGCTCGGCGATCCCGCGTATTACGCGCGCTTCGGGTTCGAACCCGACGGCGGCATGGTGTTTCCTCAGGCGCCTGCGATGTACCTGACGGCGCTGTCGTTCGACGAGAACGCACCGCGTCCGGCCGGCGAAGTGCGGTATCACGACGCGTTATACGCATAGACGGCGCGCGTCGCCGCGCACATCACGCCTGCATCGCGTTCACGCAAGGTCATCAACATGCAAAAAGAAAGCCGCTCCTCGGAGCGGCTTTCTCGTTTCAGGCGCAGTGACCGCGTTACTGAATCTTCGCGTGCTGGCGCAGTCCTTCCTCGAATGCCTGCAGCTTCTGCTGGACCAGCTGCTGCGAGATCTGCGCCTTGACCTGCTCGTACGGCGGCGGCGCGACGTTGCGGATGTCGTCGGCGCGGATGATGTGCCAGCCGAACTGGGTCTTGACCGGCTCGTCGGTCATCTGGCCTTTTTGCAGTTTCTGCGCGGCGGCCGCGAATTCCGGCACGAACGCCTTCGGGTCGGCCCAGTCGAGGTCGCCGCCGTTCTTGCCCGAGCCCGGATCCTTCGAGTACTGCTTCGCCAGATCCTCGAACTTCGCGCCGGCCTTGATCTTCGCGATCAGTTCCTTCGCCTGCTGCTCGTTGTCGACGAGGATGTGGTGCAGATGGTATTCACGGCTCGCGGCACCCTTCACCAGCTCGTCATAGCGCGCCTTCACCTCGGCGTCGGTCGGCTGGTTCTTCTTCAGGAAGTCCTCGATCATCGCGCGCAGTACGACGGTCTGCTGCGCGACGGCAACCTGCGCCTTCACGTCCGGACGATTCGGGATGCCGCGACGCACCGCTTCCTGCATCAGGATCTCGCGGTTCACAAGCTCCTGGCGCACGGCTGCCTGCAGCTGCGGGCTGTCGGGCTGGCCTTGCTGGACCAGCTGCGACACCATGGCATCGGCGCGGGACTTCGGAATGGGCGTGCCATTGACGACAGCGATGTTCTGGGCGAATGCCGGCGCCGCTGCGAGAGCGGCCGCGACGGCCCACAGGCGGGGGGATTTCAGGATCATCGGGAATTCCTAATGAGACGACTTGATAGAAGATTCGTTGAATTCTTCGGGCGTGTAAGCGACGATCGCAAGCGCATGAATGCCGCGCTGCATCGCATCGGCGAGCGCATCATACACCAGCCGGTGCCGCGCGACGCGCGGCTTGCCCGCGAACGCGGCCGACACGATCGTGACCGTGTAGTGGCCGCCCGCGGCCGCGCCGGCGTGGCCGGCGTGCAGTGCGCTGTCGTCGCGCACCGCGAGTGAGGCGGGCGACAGCGCCTGGCGCAGGCGCGTCTCGATCAGTGCGATGCGCTCATCGGGCGACGCGTGGAGGAAAGCATCGGTCATGGTCATTCTTCTTTCAGGTATTTCGCGAGCCACAGGCTTTGCAGGATGATGAACACGACCATCGCGCCCGTCGTGCCGAACAGCTTGAAGTTCACCCACTGCGATTCGGTGAAGTGGCGCACGACGTAGAGATTGGCGACGCCGAGCGCCGCGAAGAACAGCGCCCAGGCGATATTGAGGCGGTCCCAGACGGGATGCGGCAGCGTGAGCTGCTTGCCCATCATCTTTTCGATCAGGTTCTTGCTGAACGCGTAACGCGCGGCAAGCAGGCCAATTGCAAACAGCCAGTAAAGCACAGTCGGTTTCCATTGGATGAATTTCTCGTCGTGCAGGACGAGGGTGGCGCCGCCGAACACGACGATCACGCCGAGGCTGACCCACAGCATCGTGTCGACTTTCCGGTGGCGGAATGCGACCCAGGCGACTTGCGCGAGCGTCGCGACAATCGCGACAGCGGTGGCGGTGAAGATGCCCCACACCTTGAAGGCGACGAAAAACAGGATGATCGGAAACAGATCGAACAGGAATTTCATGATGATCGCAGCTGCGTGAAAGGTCGCTCGCGCGCCTTTCACCGTTGTAGGGACCCGCCGGCGCCGCCTTCGCGAATCGTGCGCGCCCGTCCGGGATGCGCGCGATTCGCCCGGGCGCCGCTTATTTGTCCTCGGGTCGGGACTCGAAGTGTAACGCAGCCGAATTGATGCAGTACCGCAAGCCGGTCTGGTCGCGCGGGCCGTCCTCGAACACGTGGCCGAGATGCGCGCCGCAATGATTGCAGCGGACTTCGACGCGCACCATGCCGTGCGTGTAGTCGATCTTCTCGTCGATCACCTCGCCGTTGATCGGCTTGAAATAGCTGGGCCAGCCGCAGCCGGAATGATATTTCGCGCCGGACTCGAACAGCGGCGTGCTGCAGACGACGCATGTGTAGATGCCGGCGTCCGTCGTATCGGTGTATTCGCCGGTGAACGCGCGCTCGGTCGCCGCGCGTTGCGTGACCTCGTACTGCATCGGCGTGAGCCGGCGGCGCAGCTCCGCGTCGTCCTTCTGGTACGGATAGGTTTTGTCATGGGAATCGTGGCGCATGTTCTGTCTCCTGATGAATCGTCGCGCGGTTATGACGAGCAGCTGACTTCGAGCGAGCCGGCCCAGTCGGGCGGCAACGCCGCGTAGGATTCGAATTCCGGCTGCTCGTCGAACGGCCGGCGCAGCACGCGCGCCAGTCGCTCGACTTCCGAGAAATCCTTCTCTTTCGCGCGCCGGATGGCGATTTCGGCAAGGTGGTTCCGCAACACGTACTTCGGATTCACGCGATTCATCGCTTCCGCGCGTGCCGCGTCGTCGCGCGTTTCCTCGGACAGGCGCGTGCGGTAGAGGCTCGCCCAGCGATCGAACGCCTCGCGGTCGACGAACAGGTCGCGCACCGGCGCATCGCCGCTCGCGTCGTGCTTCGACATGCGCGAGAGGTGGCGGAACGTCAGCGTGAAGTCCGCATGGCTCGCATGCATGGTTTCGAGCAGCTGGTTCGCGAGCGCCGCATCGCCTTCGCGTTCGAGCGCGAGGCCAAGCTTCGCGCGCATCGCGCGCTCGAGCGCCGGGCCGAACCGCTCGGGAAATCTGGCAAGCACGGCTTGCGCGTCCTCGACGGCACGTTCGGCGCGTGCATCGTCGTCGGCGATATCGTGCTGCAGCCCGATCAGCGGCAACAGCGCCTGCGCGAGGCAATAGCAGTTCCAGTGCGCGATGCGCGGCTGCATCCGGTACGCATAGCGGCCGCGCGTGTCGGAGTGGTTGCAGATGTGGTTCGCGTCGAACGCATCGACGAAGCCGAACGGACCGTAGTCGATCGTGACGCCGAGTATCGACATGTTGTCGGTATTCATCACGCCGTGGCAGAAGCCGACGGCCTGCCATTGCGCGACGAGGTCGGCGGTGCGCAGCGTCGCGGCTTCGAGCAGGGCGAGGTACGGATCGTCCGCGTCGCGGCAGGCCGGTTAGAAGCGATCGATCACGTGATCGGCGAGCTGCCGCAGCAGGTCCGGGCGATCGTTCGAGAAGAAGTGCTCGAAGTGGCCGAAGCGAACGAAGCTTTCGGACACGCGCGTGACGACGGCGGACGTCTCGATCTCCTCGCGGATCACGGGCTGGTCGGAGCCGATCACGGTCAGCGCGCGCGTCGTCGGAATGCCGAGGTGATGCATCGCCTCGGAACACAGGAACTCGCGGATCGACGAGCGCAGCACGGCGCGGCCGTCGCCCATGCGCGAATACGGTGTGCGGCCGCTGCCCTTGAGCTGCAGTTCGTAGCGGCGGCCGTCGGTCGCGGCGAGTTCGCCGATGTTCAGTGCGCGGCCGTCGCCGAGCTGGCCGGCCCACACGCCGAACTGATGGCCCGAGTAGACCGAGGCAAACGACATCGCGCCGGCCGGCCAGTCGCGCGTGAGGTTGCCGCTGAACAGCTCGGCGAATTCGGGCTGCGCGGCGAGCGCCGGCGACAGCCCGAGCAGTCGGGCGACTTCGTCGGAAAAGCCGACCACATACGGCGCGGGCAGCGGCGCGGCCGGCAGGCGCGTGTAGAACGCGTCGCCGAGCTGCACGAAGGCGCCGTCGGCGGGCGCGCCGAGCGTGGCGGCAAGGTCGGGGAGAGTGTCAGCCGCATCGGCTGCGCTTCGGGAAAACGACATGTTGAGCGCCTCTGGGTAAGCCGATATTGTAAGGCGGCGCCGCGCCGCCCGCATGACCGGACGTGCGCCGAGTGCCTCGGGCTGTACACCGATTCGCATCCTTCCGGGAGAACAAGACGATGGGTAAGCCGTTGCTGGGCCAGATGATGGATATGCCGCTTCTGGTGTCGTCGCTGATCGCGCATGCCGCACGTCACGCAGGTGACGCCGAGATCGTGTCGAAGCGGGTGGAGGGCGACCTGCACCGCTATACGTACCGCGATTGCGAGCGCCGCGCGAAGCAGCTCGCGCAGGCGCTCACGCGGCTCGGCGTGGCGCCGGGCGAACGTGTCGGTACGCTCGCGTGGAACGGCTACCGGCATCTCGAGGCGTACTACGGCATCAGCGGGATGGGCGCCGTCTGCCACACGATCAATCCGCGTCTTTTCCCTGAGCAGATCGCCTACATCGTCAATCACGCGGACGACCAGTACGTCCTTTTCGACATCAACTTCGCGCCGCTCGTCGATGCGCTCGCGCCGCAATGCCCGAACGTGAAGGGCTGGATCGCGATGACCGACGCGGCGCATCTTCCGTCCGGCGCGACGCCGTATCTCTGTTACGAGGCGCTCGTCGGCGCCGAAGACGGCTGCTACGACTGGCCGCTGCTCGACGAGCAGCAGGCATCGGGGCTTTGCTATACGTCGGGCACGACCGGCAATCCGAAAGGCGTGCTGTATTCGCATCGCTCGACGGTGCTGCACGCATACGGTGCGGCGCTGCCCGACGCGATGAACCTGTCCGCGATGGATTCGGTGCTGCCCGTCGTGCCGATGTTCCATGTGAACGCATGGGGCCTGCCGTATTCGGTGCCGCTCACCGGCGGCAAGCTGGTGCTGCCGGGCAAGGATCTCGACGGCAAGTCGCTGTACACGCTGATGGAAGCGGAGCGCGTGACGTTCTCGGCCGGCGTGCCGACGGTCTGGC
>NZ_JAHACR010000173.1 GCF_018375725.1 Burkholderia sp.
CAGGGCAAGGTCACACTCAGCGCGCCGCCGGTTCTGGTCACGCATTTCCTGGCCATGCGGATGGCGGACTTCCAGATGAAGTATCCGGGTATTCAGCTTTCCATCACGGCGGAAGCTCGGCAGGTGTCGTTAGCCCGCCGGGAAGCGGATGTGGCATTGCGATTGGTACGCCCCAAGGAATCCAGCAACGTCATCCGTCGCGTCGGCCTCATGCCGTTCGCTCTGTACGCCAGCCGTCGCTATCCGGGTCTGCGCGATCCGAGCCGCTGGGCATTCATCGCCTATGACGAGCAGTTCGCCGACATGCCTCAGCAGCGGTGGCTGCTGAAGATCGCCGGGCAACGTCCCGTAAGTTGCGAACTCAGCGACATCAGCAGCCATTTGAGCGCGGCCCAGGCCGGAGCAGGCGTGGCGGGCTTGCCATGCTTTCTTGGCAATGCGGACAAGCAACTAGTCAGACTCGACGAGCCGGCAGTGCCCTTCTCGCGCGACATTTGGCTGATTACGCATCGGGATCTCAAGCGCTCGGAAACCGTGCGGGCGGTGATGGATTACTTGGGGGAAATCTTTCGGAACGATCCTGGGCTGGGACTCGAGTCGCGCGGCTAGATTGTCGCCATCACGATTCCGGAAACAAGTGCTCGCACATGAAATCGACAAACACGCGCAACTTGGGCGACAGCTGGTGACTCGACGGCCAGAGGATCGAAAATTGGCCGAGAGGGATGGGATGATCATCCAGCACGGGTATAAGCGCACCACTTGCGAGCGCATCCCGCACGAGAAAACCCGGCATGAAGCAGATACCAAACCCTGCGATGACGGCGCCACGCAACGCTTCCATGTTGTTGCAGATCATCGAGGTTCGTAGATTCGGCAGTTCGCTGCCGTCGCCCGCCAAGGGCCATTGCTCCAGCTTACCGGTTGTCGGAAATCGATAGCGCACGGCCGCATGCTCCGTCAGTTCGGCAACCGTGCTCGGCAAGCCTTTGCGCGCCACATAATCGGGCGATGCGCACAGCACGTATCGGAACGGACCCAGCCGACGTGACTTCAGACTCGAATCGGTAAGGGTACCGCTGCGGATCACCGCGTCAAACCCGCCCTCAACGACATCCACCAACAAATCATTGAAATCCAGATCGAGCTCGACATCCGGATAGCGTGCATTGAATGCCGGCAGCACCGGTAACAAGAAGCGATATCCGATCGCAGGCAGACTCACGCGAAGCCGGCCGCGCGGAGTTTGAGCCGCCATCGACAAGGTCGTTTCCGCATCGCGCAGTTCATCAAGAATCCGGTAGCAGCGCTCGCGGAAATACCGCCCCTCCTCTGTCAACGTCACCCGGCGCGTGGTTCTGTTGAACAGCCGCACCCCAAGCGACCGCTCAAGCTTCGCGATTGTTTTGCCCACCGCCGATGCGGACACCCCCAGTTTGCGTCCGGCGGCAACGAAGCTGAGCGCTTCCGCAGTGCGCACAAATGCGACGATGCCGCCCAGGTTGTCCATGTCTGCCCTTTTCCCTGACCCAATTAATTGAGGAATTAAACTCCACTATCCAAGGAATTGCACGGCGTTTTTAGCAGATTAAATCCAGACTATCGTTAGCTCATCGATCTGGCGCACTTCGTCGTGATGCGCCAGCATTTCTGGAGTGCGGATTCAACCCGTCGATGCAACGAATTGATGAAATCGCTCAGCCGGTGTATCGAAGTCTAGTGTCTTTCGCGGACGCTCATTGAGCCGCCTGGCTACAGCGTTGAGCTTGGCTTGTGAATAGGCTGAGAGATCGATCCCCTTGGGGAAATACTGTCTCAGGAGCCCATTTGTGTTCTCATTCGAACCACGTTGCCAAGGGCTCTGTGGATCACAAAAATAGACCTTGATGTCGGTGGCCACGGTGAAGCGCGTGTGATCGGCCATCTCTTTGCCTCGATCCCACGTCAGTGATTTGTATAGTTCCTGAGGAAGCTTGCCGGCATGTCGGATCAAGGCATTGATGACCGCCTCCGTATCCTTACTGGCAACCTTCACCAGCATCACGAAGCGGCTCTGACGCTCGACGAGGGTGGCAATCTGGCTGTTCGCGCTACCGAACAGCAGATCGCCTTCCCAGTGGCCCGGTATCGCACGATCCTCAACGGTCGCGGGGCGTTCACTAATCGGGACGGTGTCGCAGATTCTGCCGTGGTCGTCGGTCTTCATCGTGTGATGACGCGAACGGCGCATGGCTCGCGAGCGCCGTAAATGCTCGAGCAGTTCCCTTTTTAGCGCACCGCGAGCTTGTATGTATAGGCTGCGGTATATGGTTTCGTGCGACACCTGATAGTCCCTGTTGACCGCGTACACGTGCTTAAGCCAACCAGCGATCTGCTCGGGCGACCACTGCAGCCGGAGCTTGCTTGCCACGACCTGGGCGAGTTCCCGGTTTCTGACGAGCTTGCAGATTTGGGGGCGATGGGCTCGCTCCCACGCAAGTTGGTCAGCATTGTTCGCCCGATAACCCTGCATACCTCCGTTCCGCTTGAGCTCGCGGCTAATGGTGGACGGAGCACGTCCGAGCCGATTCGCAATCGCGCGAATCGAATCGCCAGCAACCACTGAGCGCGAGATCTCCTCCCGCTCGGCAAGGGTCAGTGCCAAGCTCGAACGGCGCCGTTGCTTCGGCTGTATGCCGCCCGTTTCAGCCAGAATCCGTTGTACCGAGGAATGGTTCCGATCAAACAACTGGGCAATCTGCTGCAGCGATTCGCCCTTGCGCCAGCGCTCCCACATTAACGCCTTCTGGCTGTCTGTATAGTAGATCCGCCGTCTCTGTTTCATTGCAACACTCCTTGCTGCTATGCAGCTTCAAGTGTGTTGCATCGACGGGTTGAATCCGCAATCCAAATCGGCTAGTCGGCCCGCCGGCCATCTTTCTCTTAACATCGCCGCGTATGTCCTCAGTGCGCAGCTTTGATGGAGACCTCGAGCGCCCAAGCTGCAATGACGATTGATACTAGCGTGAGCCCGATAACCGCCTGCTGGATACGCAGGTTGCTGATCGTTTGAGAGATATTACTGGTCGTTGACAGAACAGACTGAAGCAAATTCGCGTCGCGTAAGGTCCGTCGCGCGTCTGCTATCTGGGACCTACGTAACGCGTCAGCTAAGTAGTGAGGTTTATCGTTACTGTCCTTTACGTACATCTCCAAGGTATCGTAACGATACGAAAAAGGATCGCCCGCGAACTCCTCTATTTCCTGCGCTGTTATTGCTGCGTCAAATAGGCGATGACGAACCAAACTGCGCAGCGTTTTCAAGTCCCTGAGCGCGTGGTATTTGCCATTGCCTGCCGACTTGTCGCGTAAGGCTGACAACTCCGCACTGTAACCATCCAGGACTCGACTCAGTGCCCAACGGCTGAGAATCCCTCGGACAGTCTCGTGTGCGCGATGAGCTATCGTCCAATTCGAGGTGGGGTCGTTGTATCCGGGACTAGCAGGGAACGCATCGGACCGACGGCAAATGAATGTCAGGCGTGCCTTGCTGTAATCTGAATCCTCTGAGATATTGAGGGCCGCCCCCGGCCATTGGGGTGAAATCCAGCGCTCATTCAGCCATCGAATCGAAAGTCCGTCGAATGCCCGTACCGGGTAAAAATCATCTGTCGCTGGTGCAATTTTTTCCGTGACTAAAAGCACGGCAGTGGGTAAATCCCCGCCACCGATGCCCGATGCGAACACTCCCGGCAAATTGCCCGTAATCCAGTTTGCGCACGTATGCTCCAATCGCGCCAGTTCGTTCTGTACTGAATCTCGCCGTTGATTATCAGGTTGATGGAGCGTCCTGGTAAATCTGGCCCGCCTTCCGAAAAAGATGTACGCCCAAACATCACGGACCCGTAGTAGCGGACTTGTCGACGTGTAAGTACTATAGATTTTCCGCAGCGGGCCATCTAGCGATTTAGCTTCTTCCTCGGTAAAGAAAAAACCCATGACTAGCGCAGTAATGCTTGGCGAGAGAGAGATGAGCACGGGATGCGCGGCATCGACACCAGGTGGCAAACTCGTAGTACGTTCACTCATTAGGTGCGGCTTCCGCACGTCTGATACCAAGCCGAGGCTGGCCCAACTTTGGCTGCGTCCTTGCCGCGTTTTCTCGGTCCATTGGAGTAAGCTGTCTTCACGGCTGCGCCCTCGTTCCCAGCCCAGTTTTCGCAGGCCTTCCGTTAGCCGCGCTACCTGCGAGGGGGTATATAACTCGACCGCCCAGACAGCAGGAATTTGAACGCCTTCGTCGTCTGGAAGTCGTCCACGGTCGTTTTCTGCAGCATCGCCGTCCCGATAGCTGTCGTCTTTTCCGTCGCGTACAAATTCTCGGTAGCGTCCCAGCCGCCGCAAGATGCCCCATTTGCTGTTGGTCAATTTGTACATTCTTATTTCGCCCCCGACCATTGCTTTGATGTTCGATGTAGTCAACAATCGGTCACGATACCACGCCTCCCGTAGCGCTTGCCCCGATACGCAGCCCCGCAAATCCGCATTGAGATCGCAAGTACTCGTTCACTCGCAACGACAACCAGCATTCGGGCTAACGTTGACGCGAACGGCAGCAATTTGTCCATGAGCCGCCTCACTGTGGCCGGCACTCCAACGGCCGCTCAAGCCGAGGACGTGACGTACATCATCGGTGGTCGATGGGCCGTTGACGGAGCAGAACGGCCCATCGCACGTCCGGGCGCGGTGATCGACGGATGACCGCTCATGGCCGGACCGCGACGGTGGGGACTGGCGGCAAGCCACCGAGCTACCGGCGGAAAAGGATTTTTGTAAGTTCGCTGTGCGAGAATCACAATTCACCTTTATCGGTCAGGAAAGTGACAGTCATGGACCAGCCCCATACGAACCTTACGGCACCACTCCTTTCCGTCGACTCGACACTATGGTTTTCAGCCTACGGCTTCGGTTGGGGATACTGCGCCTTTGCGCTACCTGCTAAAACGGTTTGCGAAAAACTCGGCGCTGCGAACGAGACCCCGAAACAATTGATGCTTGCATTCGAGCTTGGCAAGCGCCGGCTCTTGCAGGCTGTAGAGCAGAAAGCGTTGCCGGGCACTGGCGAACGCATAACGCTTTCGGCCGCTGATCTCTGACGACGGACTACGACCGTGGCTTAATCACGTTATCGCCGAGCATGCGTGAATGGGGAACCCGTATCGCCGACATTCAACACTGAACTTCCTTAGCCCGGTTCAGTTCGAGCAGCGCATTATGGGCAAGTGACCTGTCCGGGAGGGCGGGGGAAGGCCACATCGACGTACCAGTCCTCGAGCATACGTTCGAAAATGATCTGCCAGTGCTTCTACAACCAACGCTTGGCAGCGGCATCGGGATCGTTACCGGATGCAGGAACCAGAAAGGCGTTTGCGTTCTCACATGAGGACTGAGGCCCAGCGCGCCCGAGCGGCACGCGCGGCGCAGTGCGCAAAGGACCACGGCACACCGTCGCCGCTGCCATCGAGGGCGTCCTGAATCTCTATTCTCCACCGCTTCGATGATGCCATTTCCATCTCCTCCTCTCCTGAAATGTGATGCCTGCACCCGGGAAGGCGCGGCCCAGAGCCGGCGAGGAGGTTCGCGAAATCCCGAACTGTCGGCATCGGCAATTAGCCAGAAACCGGCAGAATCAAGATCCGCTTCGAAGCCAGACGCCAAGGCCTGGAGCGGGCGCACCCGAACGCCGGTTGGCCCAGCCTGCGTTGCGCGCACATCTACACACGCCAAATATGCCTTCGCGACCTCCTCCGCCACCGGCATTACACACTCTATTCAGAGCCACCTTTCTGTATTCGATCGAGCAGACCTCTATCGAACAGCCAGCCTGTGAACCCCGATGTATCGCGGAGAACGGCCTGTGGCTTCACCTCGCCTCGGAGGATCAATCGGAACAAGCGTTCGAGCATGGCGTTGCTCCACGCACATGAGCGCAGTACTCGATGGAGCGCCACTTGTGACTCATTTATGCTGTCTACGACGGACAAATCGTCTGCGATCCTGAGTACATTCCGAATTTCGACCTGTGGAAAAAACCATCCTATCTCCCGATACTGAGCGGTCGGAAATAGTAGTGGCACTAACGTCGATTGTCGACGATGCGATATACCTAGAGATCGACTTGCTCGTGTGGTCGCTTGGTCTTGCAATGCTTGTCTCATCTTAGGCAATTCGTCGCGTCTCACTGCCAGCAGCACACGCCCCTTCGTGAAAGTTCGAGATTTTGACTCGATCAACCCCGTGCTGGCGAGTTCCCTGATTTTCCTTTCCTTGACGTTGAGAACTCTGGCAGCGCCTGCCGCCCACATCCAGTTCATTCGAGAAGCGATAGCATTTAGCAATTCGTTTCTTCGCTCGAGCACTGGCCATGGCCAGTTGTCGATTAGGTACCGTTGATACCACGCGACAAGGGCTTCGAATCCCTTGTTTTGTTGAATTGATCCGAGATACCTGTGAATATCAGCGAACGTAGTTGAGATCGACGCCGCCTCATCCCCCCTGTCACGATGCATTGCTCCCAAGTAGGCCAGGTAGCCGGATGGCCAATTGGAAAATGCTTCGGCACAAGGCTCGAGGAGAGAAATCGCTGCATGCATGTCGTCGAAACGAGGCATGCTCCGTCGAGCACCAAGAATCGCGTCGGAGGGCTGCTTCGCAAACCACATAAGCATTTCAGTCACATCCTTCAGTGAAAGCGCATCGAACGGCGTCGGTTCGTCGTGCGTATCGCGGAGTTTGCTCGCAACCAATGCTGACAATTTAATGACCTTCGATGGCGCCGAAGTCGACTGGCCGTCAGCGAAGGTTGCTCCACAGTCGCACCGCAAGAGCGACTTCCGTACCCACGAGATCTTTTCATTGCACGCGCTGCATCGATCCGTTAGCCAACATTTGTGGATTGTGCAGGCGACATATTGGCGAAGCTCCCACTCCGACGACCAGTACTGTTGTTCTTGCAAACACAGCGGACAGCACCTTGCACCTGCGGAAAGCCACGCTGCGGGGACCGCTCGCCGTAACTCAGCCAATTTGGCAATGTACTGCACGGAGCTGTCCGGCGGTGCAACTCGATCCCAAGACAATGCCTTCGCAAGAATCGCCGGATCGAACATAACACCCAGTTGTTTCAGACGAGAAAACGTAATCCCGTTCTTGTTGGCGACACGTGTGAGAAACCCCATAGCGGCCTCTCCAACATGAATGACGGGATGCATAAATAGCCTCTCGGGCAAATCGCACGCACTCATCGCTTCAGCCCGGCTTACTTCGTTCATCATGCTTTTACCCTCCCGTAGCAGTTTTCTTGACGTCGCTCCTGAGGTACCAGAACGGTTCGTCCGCTCCGACGAGATCACGTAGTTCGGCATTAGGGTTAAACGGATTCAACTTTGGCGGCGCCGTCGACCACACCTCCTCGGCGAATGCCTGTTCGAACAAAGGCAGACTGAGTTGTCGTTTGTTATGTTCGAATGCAAGCGACACTGCGCCGTCAATCACTTTGGCCACATAGTCGATCACGCCAGCCGAAGCCGCATACATACGAGTGATGATTTCGGATGAGTGAAGAGAAGGACACGGAAGAGGGAGCTGGCCATGCATATGCTTCAGGACGCCAGCAAATTCCCTTCTATCCTCAGCGACTGCCCAGTCGAAACGACGAACCTCGTGGTGCGCCGAAAATCGCCTCGTTAATTGAGGATTGTCCTGCAAGATTCCAATGCTCTGTGGCAAGCCTGAGACAACAACAGCGACCTTGGTCTCCTCCATGAGATTCTTCAGCCAGTCCGCGGTCAATTTCGCCTCCGCCAGATGTCCAGAATCCACAAAGTGCTGAAATTCGTCAATGATCAGTAGTTCGACACGACACATTACGAGCAATTCTGCGACGTGATCGGTCTTCTCCTGAGCGGTGCGCTTAGGAACCTTGTCTCCCAAAGCCTTAAGGATTGCTTGCGCGAGATTTTTGATCGTCGGCCGAGACGGCGTGACGACATAGAGAACCGGAATGACAGGCCCCTCAGTAGTTTCATATCTCTCGAACTTTGTGGCATAAAACCTCAGAATGCTCGACTTTCCTGTCCCTGTATGCCCACGTAGAAATAGGCCGCGCGGTCCATGCATGGCCCGCCAGCGACGATGTGTCGTTGCAATCTTCCGAATCGCGGCGCAAAACCGGTCGTAATGGATCACATTCGCCCGTACCGAAAATTCGACATCGGGCAAACGCGTCGATTCGATGCTAGAGGCGTGCCCAATGGTCGAGAGGTAGGCCAGCGGATCCTTGCTGGCCGCACGGATGTTAGTGCCCATCGACCACTCCTTGATACCTGGGATTCGGAGTGCATTCAAGCTCCGGCAGTTCGTCCATGTCGAAGCACTCGAATGCGTGCTGCCGCGATGCCATCGCATTTATCCCGCTTGCTTCACGAAGACGCAAATTTGTTGCGTGATTAGCTGCGAATACCATCTCACTGTCGATGACGCTGATCGTCGCTGCCCGCTTCCGATCTCGGACGGTCTTTGCTTTCAACGCGTCACGAATCATTGCCTGAATCTCCGCCTTCACACGCAGCAGATGTTCATCGCGCCACTTTTCCCCATGTGCTTTCCTGACCCGCTGACGGATCAATAGGTGCTGGTGCAGATTCAATCCATCCGCATAGCTGGCAAGTCGATCAATGACTGGCACCTTGAAATAGCATTCGTCTTGGTCATCAAACACGTGGATGTAACTCACATCGTCTTTTGAATCGACCAGAATTTCCTAGCCATCTTCTAGCCGTATATTACGGTGACCAAGGAGATGGATATGAGCAGCAAGCGGTATACGGATGAGTTCAAGG
>NZ_JAHACR010000174.1 GCF_018375725.1 Burkholderia sp.
GCACGGTCGATCTGATACGGTGACGCACCGTCTTCCATCATCGCGTCGGCCGCTGCGCGGTAGACCGCCAGAATCCGGTTGCCGATGAAGCCGTCGCAGACACCCGCGCGCACCGGCGTCTTCTTCAGCCGCTTCGCCAGCTCGAACGCGGTCGCGACGACGTCCGCACTCGCCTGCGCCGGCACGACAATTTCGAGCAGCTTCATGATGTTGGCCGGCGAGAAAAAGTGCAGGCCGATCACGTCGGACGGACGGTCGATGCTGGCGGCGATCCGGTCGATGTCGAGATACGACGTGTTGGTCGCCAGCACCGCGCCCGGCTTGCATACGCGTGCGAGCTCGGCGAACACGGCCTGTTTGACCGCCATGTCCTCGAACACCGCCTCGATCACGACGTCGGCCTGCGCAAGCGCGTCGTACGACGTGCTGCCCTTGAAGCGCGCCATCCGCGCCGCGTGCGCGGCCGGCGTCATCCGGCCCTTCGCGACGAGGCCTTCGTAGACCTTCTCGACGTGTGCACGGCCGCGCGCGAGCGATGCCTCGTCGCGTTCGATCATCGTCACCGGCAGCCCGGCATCGAGCACCGCGACCGCGATCCCGGCGCCCATCGTGCCGCCGCCGACGACGCCGATCCGCTCGACCGGACGCGCCTTCGCACGGCGCATCTCCGGCGCCTTCGCCGCCTCTCGCTCCGCGAAGAACGCATGCACGAGGCCCGCGCGCTGCGGACTGTCGAGGCATTGCAGGAAAAGTGCGCGCTCGCGCTTCATGCCCGCGTCGAACGGCAGCGTGAGCGCGGCCTCGACCGCATCCACGATCCTGGCCGGCGAGAACAGCCCGCGCGCCTTCTTCGGCAATTCGGCCCGCGCCGCGTCGATCGCCGCCTGCGCGGCCTGCCGATCCGCGAGCCCCTGTGCGTCGCGCGTGCGGCGCACCGGCGCGCCGATCGACAGCAGTTCCTGCACATACGCGAGACCTTCGGCGAGCGTGTCGTCGCTGTGCGCGACGCGATCGACGAGACCGAGCGCGAGCGCTTCCTCCGCACTCACATGACGGCCGGAAAGCATCAGGTCGAGCGCGGCCTGCGCGCCGATCAGGCGCGGCGTGCGCTGCGTGCCGCCCGCGCCGGGCAGCAGGCCGAGCTGCACTTCGGGCAAGCCGAGCTTCGCGCCGGGCACCGCAAGCCGGTAATGCGCGGCAAGCGCGATTTCGAGGCCGCCGCCGAGCGTCGCGCCGTGGAGTGCGACGACCACCGGCTTCGTGCCCGACTCGATCCGCTCGCAGACGTCGGGCAGCGACGGCGGCACCGGCGGCTTGCCGAATTCGCGGATATCCGCGCCCGCGATGAAATTTCGGCCTGCGCCGACGATCAGCACCGCATGGATCGCGGCGTCGGCCTGTGCGGCGTCGAGTGCATCGACGAGACCTTGGCGCACGTCCGCGGACAACGCATTGACGGGCGGATGGTCGATGGTGATGACGAGCACCTTGTCACGCCGTTCGTGCGTAACCGTGCCGGATTCTGGGGGACGTGGCTGATCCATCGGGTTTCCTGTCTATCGCGGTCGACCGGACCGGGTGCTTCTGCACTGAGTGCGATCCCACGCAAAGCGGTGATGACGTATCCGGCATGGCGCCGGGTTTTACTCGATTCTCGATTGATCGAGATTCATTGACAATTCCCGTCAGCCTTTACAGGCTGTCAAGTCAGATTTGACATTGAAACCATGCGGCCCGTTGAACCGGCCGGCGAAGGAGACTCCCGCGATGGACCTGAATGCGCTCACGCTGCTCGTCGAGATCCTCGACGCCGGCAATCTGAGCAAGGCCGCGCAGCGGCTGAAGATGAGCCGCGCGAACGTCAGCTACCGGCTGAACCAGCTCGAACGCTCGATCGGCCAGCAGCTGGTGCGGCGCACCACGCGGCGCATCGAGCCGACCGAGATCGGCCTGCGGCTGTACGAGCACGGACGGCGCATCCGCAACGAGCTGCTGGCCGCGCAGGAATCGGTGACGACGCTCGGCCAGGAGCTGCAGGGCCGTGTGCGGCTGTCGGTGCCGAGCGGCTACGGGCAGCTCGTGATGTCGGAATGGCTGATCGCGTTCAAGCGGCTGTATCCGGGCATCGTGCTCGACGTGGTGTTCGAAAACCGCGTCGAGGACCTGATGCGCGACGAAGTCGATATTGCGATCCGCGTGATGTCCGAGCCGCCGCAGAACCTCGTCGCGCGCGACATGGGTGCGGTGCGCTATGTTGCGTGCGCGTCGCCCGCGTTCGCTGCCGCGCACGGGATGCCGGCCGGTCTGGAAGCGCTGTCTGCCGCGCCCCTGATCACCGCGACGGTGATGGGCCGGCAGTTGCGGATCGCCGCCTATCTCGGCGACGAGCGTCACGAGGTGCTGCTCGAGCCGACGCTGATCTCCGAGAACTTCCTGTTCCTGCGGCAGGCGATCCTCGCGGGGCTCGGCGTCGGCATCGTGCCGGACTACGTGGTCCACGCCGATGTGCTGCGCGGCGCGGTCGTCACGTCGCTCGACGCCTACCGGCTCAGCATCTTCGGCACGCACATGTACATGCTTTACATGCCGAACCGGCATCACACGCGCGCCACGGCGACTTTCATAGAGTTCATCCTCGAACAGGCCGGAAAGGCCGGCCGTGGCGGGCCGGGCAGCGCACGTCAGGGTTTCCTGTCGGATGACAACGCGCCGGACGCGCGGCGACAATAGCGCGCGACTGGCCGTCGCCGACCGCTTCCCTTCGCATTCAGCCTGCCGAGGATTCCATGTTCGACCGGATTCGTCCGTGCCCGCGTCCGTGGGCCCTGCTCGCCGCCATCGCGCTCGTCGCGTTCAATGCTGCCTGTACGTCCGCACCGCCCGCCGCCGGCGCGGATGCCGCCCGCGCGGACGCCGCCGCTCCCGCCGCGGCGTCGAATCCGGCGACTTCGGAGCATGCGGCCGCACATGCGCCCGAGCTGTCGTCGGGCTGGATCGACAAGCCGGGCTGGACCGCGCAGCGCTACATGATCGCCGCCGCGAATCCGCTCGCCGCGCAGGCCGGCTACGAGATGCTCAAGGCGGGCGGCACCGCGATCGACGCGGCGATCGCGACGCAGATGGTGCTGACGCTCGTCGAGCCCCAATCGTCCGGGATCGGCGGCGGCGCGTTCATGCTGTACTTCGACGGCAAGACGACGCAAGCGTACGACGGCCGCGAGACCGCCCCCGCCGCCGCGACCGACCGGCTTTTCTACGGCCCCGGCGGCAAGCCGATGAGCTTCTACGAAGGCGTCGTCGGCGGGCGCTCGGTCGGCACGCCGGGCGTGCTGCGGATGCTCGAGATCGCACACCGCGCACACGGCAGGCTGCCGTGGCGCCGGTTGTTCCAGCCGGCGATCCGGCTCGCCGAGCACGGCTTCACGATCAGTCCGCGGCTCGCGACGCTGCTCGCCAGGGACGCATACCTGATGAAGGATCCGGCCGCGCGCGCGTACTTCTACAACAAGGACGGCACGCCGCAACGCGCCGGCACGGTGCTGAAGAACCCGCCGCTCGCGACCGCGCTGCGCCAGATCGCCGACCACGGCGCGAATGCCTTCTACACCGGCGCGATCGCGCGCGACATCGTCACGAAAGTGAGAAAACAGACGGTCAATCCGGGCCTGCTGTCGCTGCAGGATCTCGCCCGCTACAAGGCGAAGGTGCGCGAGCCGCTGTGCACGGACTACCGCCGCTCGACGGTCTGCGGCATGCCGCCGCCGTCATCGGGCGGCCTTGCGATCGCGCAGATGCTCGGCATCTTCGCGTCGATGCCGGACTGGCAGCAGATCGGCGCGCAAAAGCCCGTGCACAGCGAAATCGGCTTCGAGCCGACACCGTTCGCCGCGCACGCGTTCAGCGAGGCCGGCCGCCTGGTCTATGCGGACCGTGCGCGCTACGTCGCCGATCCGGATTTCGTCCCGCTGCCGGGCGGCAGCTGGGCCAGCCTCACCGACAAGGCCTATCTCGCGCAGCGCGCGCGGCTGATCCACGACGACAGCATGGGCCCCGCGCAGGCCGGCATGCCGCAGGGCGCGATGCTCGCAATGGCCGACGACCGCAGCCCCGAGCTGCCGTCGACATCCGACATCGCGATCATCGACCGCTACGGCCAGGCCGTGTCGATGACGACCAGCATCGAGGATGCATTCGGCTCGCGGCTGATGGTGCGCGGCTTCATGCTGAACAACACGCTGACCGACTTTTCGTTCGTCTCGAACGAGAACGGCAGGCCGGTCGCGAACCGCGTGCAGCCCGGCAAGCGGCCGCGCTCGTCGATGTCGCCCGAGTTCGTCTTCGACAAGCGCACGCGGCAGTTGACGACGATCGTCGGCTCGGCCGGCGGCCCGGCGATCATCAATCACGTCGCGAAGGCGCTGATCGGCGTGACCGACTGGGGGATGACGATGCAGCAGGCGATCGCGCTGCCGAACTTCGGTTCGATGAACGGGCCGACGCAGCTCGAGAAAGGCCGCGTGTCGGAGGCGCTCGTGAACGGACTGACAGCGCGCGGACACGACGTGCAGGTCGTCGACATGAATTCCGGATTGCACGGCATCCAGCGGCTGAACGTCGAGGGACGGACGATCTGGTTCGGCGGCGCCGACCCACGGCGCGAGGGCATCGCGATGGGGGATTGAGCGGCCGCTGCGGGCACGGCGCCCGGCCGACGGCTGATCGGGCGGGCGCCGTGCCTTGTTTCGCTCAGCCTTTGCCCTTCCACGGCACGATACGCCGCTCGACCCGGCGCATCGCAAGATCGAACAGCCACGCGATCGCACCGATGATCAGGATGCCCATCACGACGATGTCGGTACGCAGGAAGCTCGACGCATTGAGCACCATCTGCCCGAGCCCCGCCGTCGCGGCGACCATCTCGGCGGCGACGAGCGTCGTCCAGCCGAAGCCGATCGCGATCCGCAGGCCGGTCAGGATTTCCGGCAGCGCGGCCGGCAGCACGACATGCCGGACGATCTGCGCGAAGCTGCCGCCGAGCGAATACGCGGCATTGATCTGCTCGACCGTCGCGGCGCGCACGCCCGCGCGCGCCGCCATGGCGACCGGCGCGAAACAGGCCAGAAAGATCACGGCGAGCTTCGCGGTCTCGTCGATGCCGAACCAGATCACGACGAGCGGCAGATACGCGAGCGGCGGCAGCGGCCGGTAGAACTCGAGCAGCGGATCGAGCATGCCGCGCGCGATGCGGCTCACACCCATCAGGATCCCGGCCGGCACGCCGAGCGCCGTCGCCAGCAGGAATGCGCCGAACACGCGCACGGCGCTCCACATCAGATGCTCGGACAGCGGCAGGCCACCCTGGATGCGGCCATGCCACGCATCGACGAACGCGGCCCACACCGATTCCGGCGTGGGAAGAAAAAGCGGCGGCAGCCATTGACGGTGCGTCGCGACCCACCACAGCACGGCAAGCGCCGCGATCGTCGCCGCGCTGAGCCCCGCCGTCCTGCCCTGCCCGGGCAACCGGTAACGGCGGCTGCCGCGTACCGGCCGCGCGCCGGCCGGACGGTTCGACACCGTATCGCCGCCTGGCGCGAAGGAAGTCGCCGCGCGATCGGCTGCCAACGAATCCTGCAGACTCATGCCACCTCCCCGATCGCCTCGTCGCGATGCAGATACGCAATCAGCCGCTCCCGCCAGGCGATGAAATCGGGCGACGACTTCACTGCACGGGCGTCGCGCGACGCGACGTAGCGACGCGCGAACGGCAGGTCGAACGTCTCCGCGATGCGCCCCGGCCCGGGCGTCATCACGACGAGCCGCGTCGCGAGAAACAGCGCCTCCTCGACGTCGTGCGTGATGAAGAACACGGTCTTGCCGGTGCGCGCCCAGACGTCGAGCACGAGCGCCTGCATCGCGCTGCGCGTCATCGAATCGAGTGCACCCATCGGTTCGTCCATCAGCAGCACACGCGGATCGCTCGCGAGCGCCCGCGCGATGCCGACGCGCTGCTGCATCCCGCCCGACAACTCGTAGACCCGCGCATGCGCGTGGCGCTCCAGCCCGACGAGAGCGAGCATCCCGAGCGCATGCTGCATGCGCTCGGCCTTCGGTACGCGCGCGAAGCGCAGGCCAAGCGCAACGTTGTCGAGCACGTCGAGCCACGGCAGCAGTGCGTATTTCTGGAACACGACGCCGCGATCCGCGCCGGGGCCGGTCACACGTACGCCATCGACCCGGACCTCGCCCGTCGTCGGCGCGACGAAACCGGCCATGCAGTTCAGCAATGTCGTCTTGCCGCAACCGGACGCCCCGAGCGCGACGACGAACTCGCCGGCGTCGAGCCGCAGATCGACCTGCGCAAGCGCCTGTGTCGCCGGGCGCCCGCGCCCGCCCGGATACGCGACGGATACGTGACGGACTTCGAGGGTGCTCATCCTGGCCTCGCCTTCAAGCCGCCGCGCTCAGCGCGCCGCCTTCTGCACGAACTGCGGATCGACGCCGACCGAGTAATCGGTGAGCACCGTCTGGATCGTGCCTTGCGACTTCAGGAACGCGGCCGTTGCGGCAAGCGACTTCGCCGCGCCCGACTGTGCGCCGCCGGCGAGCCATGTCGGGGACGCCTGTTCGCTCAGCGTCGGAAACGCATAGAGCGCGAGGCTCGCCGGCACGTCCTGCGGATTCGCGCCGGACGCCTTCGCGACTGCCGCGACCTGCGGCGTGCCGGGCTTCCAGGCGGCGGCGTTCGCACGATAATCGGCGTCGGCGGCAGCCAGCACCTTGACGAAGCGCGTGACGAATTCCGGGTTATCGCGTGCGAACTTGCGGTTCACGACAAAGCCGTCGAACGTCGCCTTGCCGCTTTGCTTCGCGACCTGCCCGGACGTCGTCAGCACCGTGCCGGACTGCTTCACCTTCGCGAGCACCGGATCCCAGATATAGGTCGCGTCGATGTCGCCGCGCGTCCATGCAGCCGCCACCTCGGCCGGGCGCAGGTTGACGATCTTCACATCGTTCGGATTGACGCCCGCCGCCTGCAGCGCGACGAGCGTATGGAAATGCGAGGTCGAGACGAACGGCACGCCGATCTTCCTGCCTTTCAGCGCGGCCACGCTCGCGACGCCCGAGCCGTTGCGCGCGACGAGCGCTTCGGCGTCGTTGATGTTGTCGAGAATCCAGAACAGCGAGATGTCGAGCCCCTGCGACAGGCCCGCCGCGATCGGGCTCGAGCCTGCCTCGCCGAGCTGCACCGAGCCGGACGCGAGCGCGCGGATCACGTCCGCGCCGCTGTCGAGCTTGCGGAACGTCACCTTGTAGCCGGTCGCCTTCTCGACTTCGCCGCTCACCTGCGCATAGCGCCACGGCACGACCATGTCCTGATAGGCGATCACGACCTCGCGCGGTTCGGCGTGGGCGGCGCTCAGCGCGGCAAAGGCGGTCAGTGCGACGACGGCGCGGCGAATGAAGCTGAAACGGGACATGCGGCTCTCCTTCGGTTGCCTGGCGATGCGACAGGAGAGCCGACTATAGGAGTTTTACGCGCAGCGGAAGCGAACTTATCCTGCGAAGCAATCGACGCCGTTGCAGCTTTGCTTTCCACGCCGCATTGGATCGCGTGTCCGGCCGGGTGGCGATTGTCGCGCAGCAACATCGAAAAACAAAAGGCCCGCATCGCTGCGGGCCTTGTGTGCCGAGACGGGCTGGCGATCAGACCACGCCCGCCCCATGCGCCTGCAGATCGGCGTGATAGCTCGACCGCACCATCGCGCCAACCGCCGCGTGCGTGAAGCCCATCTTGTACGCCTCTTCCTCGTACATCCTGAACGTATCCGGATGCACGTACGCACGCACCGGCAGATGATGCTCGGACGGCTGCAGGTACTGCCCGATCGTCAGCATGTCGACGTCGTGCGCGCGCAGATCGCGCATCACCTGCAGGATTTCCTCCTCGGTCTCGCCGAGGCCGACCATCAGGCCGGATTTCGTCGCGACGTCCGGATGCTGCGCCTTGAAGTCCTTCAGGAGCTTCAGCGAGTGCGCGTAGTCCGAACCGGGGCGCGCTTCCTTGTACAGGCGCGGCACCGTTTCGAGGTTGTGGTTCATCACATCGGGCGGCGCCGCGTTGAGAATCGAGATCGCGCGATCGAGGCGGCCGCGGAAATCCGGCGTGAGGATCTCGATGCGCGTTTCCGGCGACTGCTCGCGCACTTCGCGGATGCACTCGACGAAGTGGGCCGCGCCGCCGTCGCGCAGGTCGTCGCGGTCGACGCTCGTGATCACCACGTACTTGAGCTTCAGCGCGGCGATCGTGCGCGCGAGGTTCTTCGGCTCATCCGCATCGAGCGGATCGGGGCGACCGTGGCCGACGTCGCAGAACGGGCAGCGGCGCGTGCACTTGTCGCCCATGATCATGAACGTCGCGGTACCCTTGCCGAAGCATTCGCCGATGTTCGGGCAGCTCGCTTCCTCGCACACGGTATGCAGGTTGTGCTCGCGCAGGATCGACTTGATCTCGTTGAAACGGGAGCTGCCGGTCGCCGCCTTCACGCGGATCCATTCCGGCTTCTTCAGCCGCTCGATCGGCACGACCTTGATCGGAATGCGCGCGGTCTTCGCCTGCGCCTTCTGCTTGGCGGTCGGATCGTAGGCGGTGCTCGACGAGGCCGGATCGGCCGGTGCGGGAGAAGCGGTAAGGTCAGTCATTCGAATGTTCCATTGCCTGCGGCTGTTCGGCGGCCGCCGGTTCGCCGTCGAGGTTGTTGCCCGGCGTCGCCTGCGTATGCGACAGCGTGCGCACCGGCCGGCCGCCCGCCGTCACCTCGACCTCCTCGAAACC
>NZ_JAHACR010000175.1 GCF_018375725.1 Burkholderia sp.
CACAGGCGTGGATCAACGGCCTGATGCAACCCGGCGCCGCGTCCAGCAATCGGTCTCAGGCGCTGGTACGGATCGGGGTGGCGACGCGATTCTAGGGCGTGTATTGGATCGGCTTTGCCGTGCATGCCCGAAATACCGGAGCACTGGACATCGAGGGCATCGCAAGCGAGGTTCGGTGCATTCAAAGGGATCAGACCGACGCGGCACTCGGCGACGTCGAGAAGGCCGCATGCTCGAGGAGCCGAGCAATCGACCTTTGATGGTCGGTTTGCGGGCCGGAAAACAAAAATCCCCGCAGGTCATTGACTTTGCGGGGATTTTTTAAAAAATTCTGGCGGAGAGAGGGGGATTCGAACCCCCGATAGGCGATTAACCTATACACGCTTTCCAGGCGTGCGACTTAAACCACTCATCCATCTCTCCGGAAGAGCGAGAGTATAGCAAACTCTTCCGCCCTACCGCTACTCCCCTCTCGCCCAGGTCACGGATTTCGCCTTCGTCACGGATGCCGGATGTAGTCGACGAGCGCACGCGTGTAATCATCCGGCCGGCGATCGAGCAGGCTGACGACGATCGCCACCGCAAATCCGGCCGGCACGCCGAACACGCCGGAACTGATCGGCTCGATGCCGAACCACGTTTTCCCGGAAAAGCCCGTCAACTGCGTGAAGTACGGATACGTCGACACGATGTAGTAAAGGCAGACCCCGAGCCCCGTCACCATTCCGGCGAGCGCACCGCGCGTCGTCGTGCGCTTCCAGAACACCCCGAGCACGAGCACCGGAAAGAAGCTCGACGCCGCGAGCGAAAATGCCGCGCCGACGAGGAACAGGATCTTGCCCGTATTGAGCGATGCGACATACGACGCAAACAGCGCGACGCCGAGCAGCAGCACCTTCGAGATCGTGACCCGCCGCTGGCTCGTCGCATCCGGCGCAACCATGTGGTAGTAGACGTCGTGCGACAGTGCATTCGCGATCGTCAGCAGCAGCCCGTCGGCGGTCGACAGCGCCGCCGCCAGCGCGCCCGCCGCGATCAGCCCGGAGATCACGTACGGCAGCCCGGCGATCTCGGGCGCGGCCAGCACGACCATGTCCGGCTGCATCCTGATTTCCGACCAGCGCACGATGCCGTCCCGGATCTCGTCGACGACGCTGATCAGATCGGGCTCGAAGCGATGCCATTGCGTGACCCACGCCGGCAGCGCCGCGAACGGCCGCCCCACCAGGTTCGCGAGGATCTCGTATTTGATCAGCACCGCGAGCACCGGCACGCTCAGATAGAAAAGCGCGATGAAAAACAGTGTCCAGCCGACCGAACGCCGCGCCGATGCAACCGAGGTCGTCGTGTTGTAGCGCGTGAGGATATGCGGCAGGCTCGCGGTGCCGAGCGACAGGCACAGCAGCAGCGCGAGGAAGTTCCGTTCGCGCGTCCGGCGCTCGTCGTCGCTCCCTGCGGGAAACGGCTCGTGCATCGGCACCGGCGGTGCGGCGCGCGCGAGCAGATCGTCGCGCGCCTGCGACCAGACGACTCGCGCCGCCGCCGGATCGCGCGGGAAATCCGCCAACTCGCGTTCGCGCCGGCTGATCTCACGCAGCGGTCCGTTATGGCGGCGCAGGTCGGCCAGCGCCTCGACGAGCCGCCCGCGCTCATCCCGGTACGACGCCGGCAACCGGTCGAGCCGCATCTGGATGCGCGCCGCCTGCTGACGATACGCATCGCGCACCCGCCGCTCGTCGGGCGCGTCGCGCACCTGCGCCTCCAGCACGGCGACGCGCTCCATCAATTGCCCGTAATTGAATTGCGGCACCGGCCCGAGTCCGTTTTTCATCGCGATCAGCGATACGGGAATCAGGATGGCGCTGATCAGGATGATGTACTGCGCCACCTGCGTCCATGTCACCGCGCGCATCCCGCCAAGAAACGAGCAGACGAGAATGCCGGCGAGCCCGCAGAAGATGCCGATCGCGAAATCGACGCCGATGAAGCGCGTCGCGATCAGTCCGATGCCCTGTATCTGCGCAACCAGATAGACGAATGAACACAGGATCGCCGCGCCCGCGGCGAGCGCGCGCACCGCCGTGCTCGAGAAGCGCGTGCCGAGAAAATCGGGAATCGTGTAGCGGGCGAGTTTGCGCACATACGGCGCGAGCAGGAACGCGACGAGGCAGAAACCGCCCGTCCAGCCCATCAGGTAAGCCAGCGCATCGTATCCGGTCGCATACAGCGATCCCGCGAGGCCGATGAACGACGCCGCCGACAGCCAGTCCGCCGCGGTCGCCATCCCGTTGAACGCGGACGGCACGCGTCGCCCCGCGACGTAGTACTCGACCAGATCGGACGTGCGCGACAGCAGTCCGATCACCGCATAGACGGCGATCGGCATGAACAGGAACACGTAGCCGATCCACACGCCGGAGCCCGCCGCGCGCTCGATGCGCCACAGCAGCAGCACGAATGCGAGAAAGCCGAGCGTATATAACGCGTAGGCGCGAATCAGCCGGCGCGTCAGCATGAATCAGCGCCCGCGAGGATCGTCCACGCGCGCCGCGTGGTCTTGGTACGCGCGTCCGAGCGCGCGGTCGGCACGCTGCATCAACGCGATGTACACGGCGATCAGGGCCAGGTAGATCAGGATTGCGCCTTGCGCGCCGAAATAGAACGGCAGGCTGAATCCGGCGAAGCGCACGTCCGCGAGCGCAGGCGCGAAAAACGGCACGAGGAACGACACGGAAAAGCCGATCGCCATCAGCACCAGGATCAGCGCCACGTTGAAACGCCAGTAGCGTGCATGGGCACGGGCAAGCGGCGCCGGCACGGGCGGCGGTGCGGCGGGCGCGGTGCGGGATGAGGCAGTCATGCCCTTATTTAACAAAAAGCCCCTGCGCCAGCAATCGGGATTGCCGCGCAGGGGCGCATGCACACGAAGCGCGATCAGCGCACTTCGGCGAGCTGGTCGAGGATGGCCGGGTTCTCGAGCGTCGACGTGTCCTGCGTGATCGCCTCGCCCTTCGCAAGCGATCGCAGCAGGCGGCGCATGATCTTGCCGGAACGCGTCTTCGGCAGGTTGTCGCCGAAACGGATGTCCTTCGGTTTCGCGATCGGCCCGATCTGCTTGCCGACCCAGTCGCGCAACTCCTTCGCGAGCTTGGCCGCCTCTTCGCCCTCCGGACGCGCGCGCTTGAGCACGACGAACGCGACCACCGCCTCGCCCGTCGTCTCGTCCGGACGCCCGACGACCGCCGCCTCGGCGACGAACTCGTGCGCGACCAGCGCCGACTCGATCTCCATCGTGCCGAGTCGGTGGCCCGACACGTTCAGCACGTCGTCGATCCGGCCCATGATCGTGAAGTTGCCGGTGGCCTTGTCGCGCACGGTGCCGTCGCCGGCGAGATAGAGCGTGCCGCCGAGTTCCTCGGGGTAGTAGCTCTTCTTGAAGCGGTCGGGATCGCCCCAGATCGTGCGGATCATCGCCGGCCACGGACGCTTGACGACCAGAATGCCGCCCTGCCCGTTCGGCACGTCCTGCCCCGTCTCGTCGACCACCGCGGCCATGATGCCCGGCAGCGGCAGCGTGCACGAACCCGGCACGGTCGGCGTGGCGCCCGGCAGCGGCGAGATCATGTGGCCGCCCGTTTCGGTCTGCCACCAGGTATCGACGATCGGGCAGCGCTCCTGACCGACGTTCCGGTAGTACCACATCCACGCCTCGGGATTGATCGGCTCGCCGACAGTGCCGATGATCCGCAGGCTCGACAGGTCGTAGCTCTTCGGATGAACGGCGTCGTCTGCATCGGCCGCCTTGATCAGCGAGCGGATCGCGGTCGGCGCGGTATAGAAGATCGAGACCTTGTGGTCGGCGATCATCTTCCAGAAACGGCCCGCGTCCGGGTAGGTCGGCACGCCCTCGAACACGACCTGCGTCGCGCCGCATGCGAGCGGACCGTAGGTGATATACGTGTGACCGGTGATCCAGCCGATGTCGGCCGTGCACCAGAACACATCGGACGGCTTCCAGTCGAAGGTCCACTTCATCGTCAGCGCGGCCCACAGCAGATAACCGCCGGTGCTGTGCTGCACGCCCTTCGGCTTGCCGGTCGAGCCGGACGTATACAGGACGAACAGCGGATGCTCGGCGCCGACCCATTCCGGCTCGCAGATGTCGGATTCCTGCGCCGCCAGCTCGTGCATCCACAGATCGCGGTCGGCATGCCAGTCGATCTTGCCGCCGGTGCGGCGATAGACGATCACGCTCTTGACCGCGTCGCAGCCGCCCATCGCGAGCGCCTCGTCGGCGATGGCCTTGAGCGGCAGCGTCTTGCCGCCGCGCATCTGTTCGTCGGCGGTGATCAGCGCGCTCGCGCCGACATCGACGAGCCGCTCGTTGAGCGATTTCGCGGAGAACCCGCCGAACACGACCGAGTGCGTCGCACCGATGCGCGCGCATGCCTGCATCGCGACGATCGCTTCGACCGACATCGGCATGTAGATGACCACGCGGTCGCCTCGGCGGATGCCGCGCTTCTTCAGTGCGTTCGCAAAACGCGACACGCGCGCGAGCAGGTCGGCATACGTGACGCGCGTGACCGTGCCGTCGTCCGCTTCGAAGATCACGGCGACACGCTCGCCGTTGCCGGCCTCGACATGACGATCGAGACAGTTGTACGACGCGTTCAGCTCGCCATCGTCGAACCACTTGTAGAACGGGGCGTCGGATTCGTCGAGCACCCTGGTGAAAGGCTTGTGCCAATCGAGCGTCTCGCGTGCAAGGCGTGCCCAGAAGCCTTCGTAATCACGCTCGGCCTCGGCGACGAGCGCGCGATAGGCATCCATGCCGGAAATGGCTGCCGCCTGCGCAAGCGCCGCGGGCGGCGCAAACTGGCGACCTTCGTGAAGAACCGATTCAATCGCAGACATCAACTACCCCTTGGTGAACATGAATCCTCTGCATGCCGGCGCGGTCGTGCGCGCCGAATCTTGGCCGGCGCATGTGCGCCGCTGTCTCCCACTCACCCGCGCGCCCCGAAGTTGCGCGCAATGCTGCATCGCATCACGCCGCGTGACGGCGATACGCGATCCGGCAAGGTTCACGATAAGCGCCACAGCTTACCCGTCACTTACGCGGCGGAAGCGGCGACATACCGCCGCAATTCCCGCCCGGTTGCCGCGGCTGCGGCCACGACCCTACAATCCTAACTGAACTCGCCTTCCGGATTCCAGCTTGAATCGCTACGCCCTCTTTCTGATCGTGTCGATGCTGCTCGTCGGCAGCAACGTCGGCATCGGCAAATCGATCGTCGCATCCGTTCCGGTCGCCATCCTCGCAACGCTGCGCTTCGTGATCGCGATCGCCGTGCTGTGGCCGCTGTTCGATCCCGTGAAGATGCGCGCGGTCAAGCGCGGCGAGTGGCTGAACCTGTTCCTGCAGGCATTCTTCGGCACCTTCATGTTCACCCTGCTGATGCTGAACGGCGTGCAGCGCACGAGCGCGGTCGCGGCGGGCGTCATCACGAGCACGATCCCGGCGGTCGTCGCGCTGTTCGCGTGGCTGATCCTGCGCGAGAAACCGAACGGCCGCGCGCTCGTCTCGATTGCGCTCGCCATCGTCGGCGTCGTCACGATCAACCTTGCGAACGGCGATGCGTCCGGCCCGGACGCATCGGCCGGCTCGCTGACCGGCAACCTGCTGATGCTGGGCGCGGTGTGCTGCGAATCGATCTACGTCATCTTGTCGCGCCGCCTGACGCAAACGCTCGCGCCGATCGACATCTGCGCATATACGCACCTGTTCGGCCTGCTGCTGATGCTGCCGCTCGGCGCGGGCGCGATGTGGCATTTCGATTACGCGAGCGTGACGGCGGGCACGTGGGCGCTCGTCGTCTGGTATGGACTGTCGGCGAGCATCTTCTCGTTCTGGATGTGGATGAAGGGCATCCGGCACGTGCCGGGCAGCCTCGCCGGCGTGTTCAGCGCCGTGCTGCCGGTCGCCGCCGCGGTCTACGGCATCGCGTTCCTCGGCGAACGCCCGACGCTCGCGCACGGCTTCGCGCTCGCGTGCGTCGTCACCGGCATCGTGCTCGCAAGCCTGCGCGTGAAACGCACGCCGCCCGTCCTGCCCTGACCCGCTGCCCGCCCCGTCACGGCGGGGCGCGTCGCTGCGCCCCGATCGGCCGACGCGTTACAATAGCGCGCTATTCGAAATCACCCCCGATACCGATACCCCGCGCCCGCTCGACCGTCATGCCCGCCTCGCCGACCGATCTGCACTCGTCTGGCCGTCCGGCCCATCGGACCATGCGGCCGCATCCCGCGCATTTCCCCGAGACGCACGCGCCCGCCGCCGCGTCCCGCAAGCTGGCCGGACACGCCGGCACGGCATTCCCCACTGTCCTCACCGAGTCTCAGTCATGACCGTCATCAAACAGGAAGACCTGATCCAGAGCATCGCGGATTCGCTGCAGTACATCAGCTACTACCATCCGCTCGACTACATCCAGGCGCTCGGCCGCGCGTATGAGCTCGAGGAGAGCCCGGCCGCCAAGGATGCGATCGCGCAGATCCTCACGAACAGCCGCATGTGCGCGGAAGGCCGCCGTCCGATCTGCCAGGACACCGGGATCGTCACGGTGTTCGTGAAGGTCGGCATGGACGTGCGCTGGGACGGCGCGACGATGAGCGTGACCGACATGATCAACGAGGGCGTGCGCCGCGGCTACACGCATCCGGACAACGTGCTGCGCGCGTCGATCGTCAATCCGCCCGAAGGCGGCCGCAAGAACACGAAGGACAACACGCCGGCGGTGATCCACTACGAGATCGTGCCGGGCGACAAGGTCGACGTGCAGGTCGCGGCGAAAGGCGGCGGCTCGGAGAACAAGACGAAGTTCGCGATGCTGAACCCGTCGGACTCGATCGTCGACTGGATCCTCAATACCGTGCCGACGATGGGCGCGGGCTGGTGCCCGCCCGGCATGCTCGGGATCGGCATCGGAGGCACCGCCGAGAAGGCGATGGTGATGGCGAAGGAATCGCTGATGGATCCGATCGACATCCAGGACATCATCGCGCGCGGCCCGCAGGACTGGATCGAGGAACTGCGCGTCGAGCTGTACGAAAAGGTCAACGCGCTCGGCATCGGCGCGCAGGGTCTCGGCGGCCTCGCGACCGTGCTCGACGTGAAGATCCTCGCGGCCCCGACGCACGCGGCGAGCAAGCCGGTCGCGATCATCCCGAACTGCGCGGCAACGCGCCATGCCCACTTCACGCTCGACGGCTCGGGCGTCGCGAAGCTCGAGGCGCCGTCGCTCGACGCATGGCCGAAGGTGCAGTGGGAACCGAACACGGAAACCAGCAAGCGCGTCGACCTGAACACGCTGACGCCGGAAGAAGTGGCAAGCTGGAAGCCGGGCCAGACGCTCCTGCTGTCGGGCAAGATGCTGACGGGCCGCGACGCTGCGCACAAGCGCATCGCCGACATGCTCGCGAAGGGCGAGAAGCTGCCGGTCGACTTCACGAACCGCGTGATCTACTACGTCGGCCCGGTCGATCCGGTGCGCGACGAAGTGGTCGGCCCGGCCGGCCCGACGACGGCGACGCGGATGGACAAGTTCACCGAGATGATGCTCGCGCAGACCGGGCTGATCTCGATGATCGGCAAGGCCGAACGCGGCCCGGTTGCGATCGACGCGATCAAGAAGCACAACGCGGCGTACCTGATGGCGGTCGGCGGCGCGGCCTACCTCGTGTCGAAGGCGATCCGCGAAGCGAAGGTGCTCGCGTTCGAGGATCTCGGCATGGAAGCGATCTACGAGTTCGACGTCCAGGATATGCCCGTAACAGTTGCTGTCGATTCGTCGGGCACGTCCGTTCATCAGACCGGCCCGAAGGAATGGCAGGCGAAAATCGGAAAAATCCCTGTCGCCGCGGCGTAAGCGGACCGATCTTCAGGCCGGACCGATGTCCGGCCTTTTTGCTTCTCATTTTTGCGTCCCGATATTGGCCGATCGGACGACGGCCGGAAACTTGGCATTTCGCGCCCTAGCGATTATCGTTCGGTTTCCGAGCCCCACCATCTAAGAAGGAACAAGCCATGCAAGGCGACAAGAAAGTCATCGAATACCTGAACGCGCAGTTGAAGAACGAACTGACGGCGATCAATCAGTACTTCCTGCATGCCCGCATGTACAAGCACTGGGGTCTCGAAAAGCTCGGCAAGCATGAGTACGACGAGTCGATCGGCGAAATGAAGCACGCCGACTGGCTGATCGAGCGCGTGTTCATGCTCGATGGCCTGCCGAACCTGCAGGATCTGCACAAGCTGCTCGTCGGCGAGGAAACCGAGGAAATCCTGAAGTGCGACCTGAAGCTCGAGCAGATCTCCCAGGCGACCTGCAAGGAGGCGATCGCCTATTGCGAATCGGTTCGCGATTACGTGTCGCGCGATATCTTCGAGCGGATCCTCGACGACACCGAAGAGCACATCGACTGGCTGGAAACGCAGCTCGACCTGATCGGCAAGGTCGGCATCCAGAACTACCAGCAGACGATGATGGGCTCGCCGGCGTAACGCCGCCCCACTCCCTGCCATACTTGCCCGCATGACGATGCCGAGCCAGTCCGCCTCCAGCGCGCCGCGCCAGACCGCACCTGTCGGCATCTTCGATTCCGGGCTGGGCGGCTTGTCGGTATTGCGTGCCGTGCGCGCGCATCTGCCCGGCGAGTCACTCATCTACGTCGCGGATTCGCTCAACGCACCATACGGCGAACGCGACGATGCCTTCATCACCGAGCGCACGCTCGC
>NZ_JAHACR010000176.1 GCF_018375725.1 Burkholderia sp.
CGACTTCGACGTGCTTTGCCTGCAGGAAGTCACACGCGGCTTCGGCGCACTACCCGGTCAGCCCGGATCGGACCAGTTCGCGGCGCTCGCGGCGCTGTTGCCTGGCTATACGATCGTCGAGGCGATCGGCGCCGACCTGCCGCCGGCCGTGCCGGGTGCGCCGCGCCGCCAGTTCGGCAACGCGCTCGCGACCCGGCTGCCGGTCGGGCGCGTGATGCGCCACGTGCTGCCATGGCCGGCCAGCGGCGACAGGCCCTCGATGCCGCGCGTTGCGCTCGAAGCCGAGTTGCCGACCGCGTTCGGCCCGGTGCGCGTGACCGTGACCCATCTCGAATATTATTCCGCGCAACAGCGGCGTGCACAGGTGGAAGCGCTGCGTGACCGCCATCGCGAGGCCTGCGCACATGCCGATCGTCCTGCGCGCGCGGAAAACCCGGAAGGTCCGTTCAGCGCGACCGGCCAGCCGCGCGATGCGATCGTCTGCGGCGACTTCAACAGCGCATACGGCAGCGACGCATACCGTCAATTTCTGGCGCCGCTCGGCAGCGCGCCAGGCTTCGTCGACGCATGGGCGGCGCTGCACCCGGAACGCACGCCGCCGCCGACAGCCGGCGTCTACGATACGGTGCAATGGTCTGAAGGACCGCTGACGTGCGACTTCGTGTTCGTCACCGAGACGCTGCTGCCACGCGTCACGCGTTGCGAGATCGATGGCGATGTGCGCGCCTCCGACCACCAGCCGATCGTGCTCGAGCTGGACTGAAGGCGCACGTTACGCGTCGAATGCGGCGAGATACTCGGCCCAGTGCGGCGCCGGCTCCTGCACCAGCGCGTTCTTGACGAGCAGGATCTCGTCCTCGTATTCCTTCGCCGTCAGGCCCCCGCGCATCAGCTGGAAGCGACAATAAAGCAGATAGGTGTTGACGACGTCGGTTTCGCAGTAGTTGCGGATCTCGTCGATCCGCCCTGCCTGAAACGCGGCCCATACCTGGCTCCCGTCCATCCCGAGCTTGCCCGGAAAACCGCACAGCTTCGCCAGCGCATCGAGCGGCGCATTCGCGCGCGCCTGATACATCGCGAGCACGTCCATCAGGTCGGTATGCCGCGAGTGGTAACGCGAAATGTAGTTGTTCCACTTGAAATCGCGGTCGTCCTCGCCGAGATCCCAGTATCGCGATGCGGGAATGCCATGAATGAGCGCCCGGTAATGCAGCACCGGCAGGTCGAATCCGCCGCCGTTCCACGACACGAGCTGCGGCGTGTATTTCTCGATCACGCGGTAGAACGACTGGATCAGCGCCGCTTCGCCGTCCCCCGGTGCACCGAGCGAGCGCACGCGAAAACCGTTGGTGTCCCGGAATACGCATGAAATCGCCGCGATGCGCTGCAGGTGATGCGGCAGAAAATCGCTGCCCGTCTTCTCCCGGCGCGCGGCGAATGCGTGTTCGGCCACCGCGGCATCGTCGAGTGCGGCGGGCAGATCATCGAGACGGCGAATGCCGTCGACATCGGGAATTGTCTCGATGTCAAAAACCAGAATCGGAGTCATCTGTTACAGGACGGCGTCCTTGCGAACGCCGTTGGAGGCGAAGAACCGCTTGAGGCGCACCAGCGCTTCCTGCTGGATTTGCCGCACGCGCTCGCGCGTCAGGCCCATTTCGTCCGCGAGTTCCTCGAGCGTTGCCGGCTCGATGTGATTCAGGCCGAAGCGACGCTCGATCACGTGCCGGTGCTTGTCGGACAGACGCGACAGCCACGCACGCGTCAGCGTCTCGAGTTCACGGTGCTGCACTTCGGCGTCCGGCGACTGGCTCTGGTCGTCGGGCAGCAAGTCGAGCAGGCTGCTCGCCGGATCGAGGTCGAGCGGCGCGTCGAGCGACGCGGTGTGTTCATTGAGCGCGAGGATGTCGGTCACTTCCTCTGCGGTCTTGCCGGTGAGATAGGCGATGTCGTCGATACTGGCTTCGCGGCGGTCCGCCGCTTCGCCCGTCGACATCGAGTTCTTTTCGAGGTGGCGCTTCGCGCGCAGCACCTGGTTGAGTTCGCGGATCACGTGCACCGGCAGACGCACCGTGCGGGCCTGATTCATGATCGCCCGCTCGATGCTCTGCCGGATCCACCACGTCGCATAGGTCGAGAAGCGAAAGCCGCGCGTCGGATCGAATTTCTCGATCGCGTGCATCAGGCCGAGGTTGCCTTCCTCGATCAGATCGAGCAACGGCACGCCGCGATTCAGGTACCCCTTTGCAATGCTGACGACGAGCCGCAAGTTGCGCTCGATCATCACCTGGCGCGCCTCGAATTCACCCGCCTTCGCAAGACGCGAATACCGCTGCTCCTCCTCGACGGTCAAGAGCGGCTTCACGCTGATTCGATTCAGGTAATGCTGGATCGTGTCGGCGGTCAGTTCCGCCTGCAGCAGCGCGCGAAAGTCGTCCAGATCCGGCGGCGCTTCCCGCCGCGTACGTTCGCGCTCGTCGTCGCCCGCCTCCGCGTCGGTATCGGCGTCGCGCGATTCGAACTCGCGTTCGTTGTCCGCGACGTCGTCCTCGTCGTCCGTCGAAGCGCCAGCGCGCTCCACCGATGCTTGCGTGGCGCGACTGATCTTCTCAGACTCGGCTTGCGGCTCGTGGCGCTTCGATTTCGGCATGGTCGTCTCGTCTATTGAGGCGGCAAATACTTGAGCGGATCGACAGGTTTACCCTGACGGCGAACCTCGAAATGCAGCATCACGCGGTCGGCATCGCTATTACCCATCTCGGCGATTTTCTGCCCCTTCGAGACCGCGTCCCCCTCTTTTACCATCAAAGCGCGATTGTGTGCATATGCCGTGAGGTAAGTTGCATCGTGTTTGATGATAATGAGGTTGCCATAGCCGCGCAGGCCGTTGCCGGCATAGACGACACGGCCATCCGCCGCCGCCTTCACCGTCTCGCCGGCTGTGCCGCCGATATTGACACCCTTGTTCTTCGCATCGTCGAAGTTGTTCAGCACATGGCCGCGAACCGGCCATGCGAACGTCACGGGGCCGCTCGACGCGACGGTCGTGTCGGTCGCGGCCGACGACGGCGCGCTCGGCGCCATCGCGCCAGCCGTCGTCGACGGGCCGCTGCCGAGCGGCGCGGTCGCTGCCGCACCCGTCACCGGCGCCGGGGTCATTGCTGCGCCCGCCGTCGGCGCGACGCGCAGCAGCTGATCGACTTCGATCTGATTCGGATTGGCCAGATTGTTCCACGCCGCGATGTCGCGATAGTTCTGCCCGTTCTCGAGCGCGATCCGGTACAGCGTGTCGCCCGGTTTCACGCGATAGAAACCCGGCGGCGCCGGCGGGAGCGGCGCCGCGGGCAGTGCGGTGCCCGTCGTGCCGAGCGAACCCGAGCGGTCGACGACAGGCGCGTTGTCGAGCCGCGTCGCACAGGCGGCCAGAAGCGTGAACGCGGCCACACAGATCGCGCGCTGGGCGAGTGTGAACGGTACTTCCAATCGGTTGTTTTGCATCGCGCGCAACATACTCATCAGTTTCAAATCACTCCGGATTTTAAAGGGACAAAGAAAACGCGATCAAGCCGCGACTCCCGCCATTGCGCATGCGCGACGCGCTCGACGAGCGTGAGCACCTGGGGCTGCCCGCTTTGCGCGCCGACCGGCGCAACGAGCCGGCCGCCGATCGTCAGCTGTTCGAGCAGCGCCTGCGGCACGTCGAGCCCAGCCGCGGCGATCACGATCGCATCGAACGGCGCCGCCGACGGCAGGCCGACACGCCCGTCGCCGTAATGCAGGCGGATGTTCGGCACGCGCAGCGGCCGCAGATTCAGCTTCGCACGCTCATAGAGCGGCTTGATGCGTTCAATCGAATACACGTCGCGCGCCAGATGGCTCAGCACCGCAGCCTGATAGCCGCAGCCGGTGCCGATTTCCAGCACACGCTCGAGGGGACGGCCAGCCGCCGCAAGCTCGATCATCCGGGCGACGACCGACGGCTTGGAAATCGTTTGATGGTGGCCGATCGGCAATGCCGAGTCTTCGTAAGCCTGCGTTGCCAGACCGGGATCCACGAACAGGTGGCGCGGCACCGCGGCCATCGCCGCCAGCACATGCGCGTCGGCCACGCCGTTCGCGCGCAGGCGTTCGACCATCCGCTCGCGCACGCGTTCCGACGTCAGCGCAAGCGCCCCGGCCAGCGCGGGATTAAGCGCAGCAGCAGGTTTATGCGTTGTCGGCCCGGATGCGGCCGGCATGGATGAAGCGGCCTTGGGTGCGGCCGGTTTCACGACCGCCGCCCTGGACGCGGCGAATGGATCGGGAGTCTTGGGCGCAGCGGCTGCAACGCGCGGTTGCCGGTTGTCCTGCGTACGCGGCGGCGCACCCGCCGCAAGACGCTGGCGGGCTGCATCGCCCGCCGCATGGCGCTCGCCGGCCCGGCCTTCGTCCTTGCGCGGCTCGTGCTTGAGATCTTCGAGCGCAAGCGGGAATCGCTTCGCGCGCTCGCCGCTCATGAACCGAGCCCCCCGGCACGCGCCCAGTCGCGCGTCGCGGACAGCATCTGCGTATGGGTGAGGTCGAGCTGCAGCGGCGTGATCGACACGAAACCGTTTGCGACCGCGTGAAAATCGGTGCCCTCGCTCGCATCCAGCGCCGCGCCCGACGGCCCTATCCAATAGATCGGCTCGCCGCGCGGGTTGGTCTGGCGGATCACCGGCTGCGATGGATGCCGCTTGCCGAGACGCGTCACCTTCCACCCTTTCAGCTGGTCGTACGGCAGGTTCGGGATGTTGACGTTCAGCAACGGCTGGCCGGGCAACGGATTGTCGATATAGTGCTGCACGATCTCGGCCGCGACGCGCGCCGCATCGGCGAGATGCACCCAATCCTTGTCGACCAGCGAAAACGCGATGGCGGGCACGCCGAACATGATGCCTTCCGTCGCCGCGGCGACCGTGCCCGAGTAGAGCGTGTCCTCGCCGACGTTCTGGCCGTTGTTGATCCCCGACACGACGAGATCCGGCCTCGCGTCGAGCATGCCGGTCAGCGCGACGTGCACCGAATCGGTGGGCGTGCCGTTCACATAGAAGAAACCCGTACTCGCGGAGCGCTGGATCGACAGCGGCCGCGACAAGGTCAGGGAATTCGATGCGCCGCTGCAATTCTGCTCGGGCGCCATCACCGTAAGCTCGGCCAGCGGCTGCAGCGCTTCGTGAAGCGCCGCGAGACCGGGGGCGAGATAGCCGTCGTCGTTGCTGAGTAGGATTCGCATGCGGCGATTGTAACCGAGGAAAGATGGCGCGAGCGCGACAGTCCGCGGCCTGAAACGCGCAATCGCACGTCATGCGCCGCCGCGCCGCGCGGCGGCACGCGAAGGTCAGATCGCGCCTTGCTCGCGCAGCGCCGCGATCGCCTGCGCATCGTAGCCGAGGCCGCGCAGCACCTCGTCGGTATGCTCGCCGAGCGCCGGGCCGAGCCAGCGCGTTTCGCCCGGCGTCGCCGACAGTTTCGGCGTGACGTTCGGCAGCGGAATGTCGGCGCCGTCGCCGAGCTTGAAGCGCTGAATCATCTGCCGGGCGACGAATTGCGGATCGGTGAACATGTCGGCGACGCTGTAGATGCGCCCGGCCGGCACGTCCGCCGCATTCAGCACCGCGAGCGCCTCGTCGATCGTCCGCGGCGCAAGCCATGCGGCGATCGCGTCGTCGATCTCCTGCGTGCGCGGCACGCGCCCGTCGTTGTGCGCGAGCGCCGGATCGTCGGCGAGATCCGCGCGCTCGATCGCCTTCATGAGCCGCTTGAAGATCGGATCGCTGTTGCCGCCGATCACGATGCTGCCGTCACGGCACGCGTAGGTGTTCGACGGCACGATCCCCGGCAGCGACGCACCGGTGCGTTCCCGCACCATCCCGTACACGCCGTATTCCGGCACGACGCTTTCCATCATGTTGAACACGGCTTCGTACAGCGCGACATCCACGACCTGCCCCGCGCCGCCGTTCACCTTGCGATGATGAAGCGCCATCAGTGCGCCGATCACGCCATGCAGCGCGGCGATCGAATCGCCGATGGAGATGCCGATGCGCGGCGGCGGCAGATCGGGATAGCCGGTGATATGGCGCAGGCCGCCCATCGATTCCGCGATCGCGCCAAAACCCGGACGATCGCGGTACGGGCCGGTCTGGCCGTAGCCCGACAGGCGCACCATCACGAGGCCGGGATTCTCCGCGGACAAGACGTCGTAGCCGAGCCCGAGTTTTTCGAGGAGACCCGGACGGAAATTCTCGATCACGATATCGGCGTCGCGCGCGAGCTTGCGCGCGATCTCCCGGCCGTCATCGGATTTCAGGTTCAGCGTGACCGATTTCTTGTTGCGCGCCTGCACGGACCACCATAGCGACGTGCCGCCCGCCTCCGGATACAGCTTGCGCCACTTGCGCAGCGGATCGCCGCCGTTCGGATCCTCGATCTTGATGACTTCCGCGCCGAATTCGGCGAGCAGCCGCGAGGCGAACGGCCCCGCGATCAGCGTTCCGAATTCGAGCACCTTGACGCCCGCGAGCGGGCCCTGACTCGTGCTCATGGGTCTCCCTGGCATGAGGATTGGCGTCGCACGCGCAGCCGCGACGCCCACGCGTTAGATCGTGCGGCGGTCGAGCATCGCGCGGGCGATCGTGCCCGCGTCGACGTACTCGAGTTCGCCGCCGACCGGGACGCCGCGCGCGAGACGCGTCACCGCGAGCCCGCGCGCTTTCAGCGTCTGACCGAGATAGTGCGCAGTCGCCTCGCCCTCGTTCGTGAAGTTGGTCGCGAGCACGACCTCCTTCACGATGCCGTCGGACGCGCGCCGCACCAGCCGGTCGAAATGGATTTCCTTCGGGCCGATGCCGTCGAGCGGACTCAGCCGCCCCATCAGCACGAAATACAGCCCGCGATACGTCATCGTCTGCTCCAGCATGATCTGGTCGGCAGGCGTTTCGACGACGCACAGGAGTGTCGGGTCACGCTCGGCATCGCTGCAGACCTCGCAGATCTGCGCTTCCGTGAACGTGTTGCACTTCTCGCAGTGCTGCAGATGCTCGGTCGCGAACAGCAGCGACCGGCCGAGCCGCTCCGCCCCCTCCCGGTCGTGCTGCATCAGGTGGTACGCGATGCGTTGCGCGGACTTCGGCCCGACTCCCGGCAGCGCGCGCAGCGCTTCGACGAGAGCGGACAAGGCGGACGGCTGTTTCATACATTAAGCCACTGACGGTTCCGGCGCGGCGCTCAGAACGGCAGCTTGAAACCCGGGGGCAGCGGCAGGCCGGAGGTCATGCCGCTCATCTTTTCCTGCGACGTCGCTTCCGCCTTGCGGGCCGCGTCGTTGAATGCCGCGGCGACGAGATCCTCGAGCATGTCCTTGTCGTCGGCGAGCAGGCTCGGATCGATCGACACGCGACGCACTTCGTTCTTGCAGGTCATCGTCACCTTGACGAGCCCCGCGCCCGACTGCCCTTCGACTTCGATCAGCGCCAGCTGCTCCTGCATCTTCTTCATGTTCTCCTGCATTTGCTGCGCTTGCTTCATCAGTCCGGCGAGTTGGCCTTTCAACATGGTGATACTCCTTCTTGATCGTGTGAAAGCCGACACGCGGTGCGTGTCGGCCGATGTGTGTGAGCGTGATTGTGCCTGTCCCGGCGTAAATCGTTCAATGCAGCGTCGGCGATGCGCCGTCTGCCGGCACGGCGGCGTCCGCGAGCGGACGCACCGAACCTTCGACGATGTGCGCATCGAACTCGCGCACCAGCTGCTGGACGAACGGATCCGCCTGGATCTCCTGCTCCGCCTCGCGCTGGCGCGCCGCGCGCGCAGCCGCGTCGAGCGCCGCAGCGGTGCGGCGTGCCGGCCCGACTTCGACCGCCACCTCGACGGCCTTGCCGAGCAAGTCCGCGAGCGCCGCCTTCAGTTTCGCGACCTGCGCCGCATCCGCGTACTGCGGAACCGGCACCGACAGCTTGAGCGTCGTCTCATCGACGCCCGTCAGCTCGCTATTGAACGCGAGCTGATACGCGACGCCCTTGAGCGGCAGCCGCGCGGCCAGCGCCGGCCATTCGCCGTCGAAACCGATCGGATCGAGTGCGATCGCGGGCGGCAGCGGCCGCGCATCGACTGGCGCGGCCGGTCTGGCTTCCGCAGGCTTCGGCGCGATGTGCACGTCGTCCGGCCCGCTGTCGAACACCGGCACGAAACCGTCGTCAGGCGGGCCGCCGAACATCTCATCCGCGCTGAGCGGCACGTATTCGTCCGGCGGAATGTCTTCCCATGGCGGCGGCGCCTGGCGCGTTTCCGGCTGCGGCGCGCGGGCTGCCGCGCGCGGCGTCGGCACCGGCACGGCCGGGCGCGGTTCGGCCGCTTTCGCAACGGCTGGCGCCGATCCGGCAGCTGCAGTGGCGGACGGACGTGTGCGGTCGGTCGATACGCGCATGCCCGCGTTGCGCAGTACGTCGAGCGCAGCCGCCGCGCCGGATCGCGATGCCAGGCGCGGGGCAGCTTCCGACGTCATGACGCGCGGCGCGGATTCGACTGGCGGCACCGATTCGCGGCGCGGCACAGCGGCGGTGGTCGACGGCATGCCTGATGCCAGTTCGACAGATCCAGCCGCCTTGGCCGGCTGCGGCGCACCGCGGTCGGCCGCGACGACAACAGGCGCTGGCGCGACGATAGAAGTCTGGTCAGCGCCGCCGACTTGGGCTTGGGCTTGGGCTTGGGCTTGGGCTTGGGCTTGGGCTTGGGCTTGGGCTTGGGCTTGGGCTTGGGC
>NZ_JAHACR010000554.1 GCF_018375725.1 Burkholderia sp.
CCATCGCGATCATCCGGTCGAGGAACGCCTCGCCCGGATTCGCCGTGACCTGGACGACGATCCAGTCGGACAGCACGCGCGTGCCGCCCGTCACCGACGAGAAGTCGCCGCCCGACTCGCGGATCACCGGTGCGGATTCGCCGGTGATCGCCGATTCGTCGACCGACGCGACGCCGTCGATCACCTCGCCGTCCGCCGGAATCGTGTCGCCCGCCTCGACGAGCACGACATCCCCGCGGCGCAGGTCGGACGCCGTCGTGATGCGGATCGGCGATTTCGGATGCGGCTCGTTGAGCTTCTTCGCCATCACGTCGCGCTTCGCGCTGCGCAGCGATGCGGCCTGCGCCTTCGAGCGCCCTTCGGCGAGCGCCTCCGCGAAGTTCGCGAACAGCACCGTGAACCACAGCCACAGCGCGACCGCGAGGATGAAGCCCGCGGGCGCCTCGGCCTGCCCCGACAGCGCGGCGATCCAGAGGATCGTCGTCAGGATGCTGCCGGCGTACACGCAGAACATCACCGGGTTGCGGAACTGCGTGCGCGGCGTGAGTTTCTTGAACGCGTCCACGATCGCCGGACGCACCAGCGCCGGATCGAGCATGGACCGTGTTGCGGAATGTTGGGTCATCGCCATCTCTTCAATGCGTATGTCGTTGTCAGCGCGCCGCTCAGGCGCCCAGCCACATCATCAGGTGCTCGACGCCGGGCCCGAGCGCCAGCGCGGGCACGTACGTGAGCGCGCCGACGAGCAGCACCGTGCCGAGCAGCAGCACGACGAACAGCGGCCCGTGCGTCGGCAGCGTGCCGCTCGTCGCGGCGATGCGCTTTTTCGCCGCGAGCGAGCCCGCGATTGCGAGCACCGGCACGATCGTGCCGAAGCGGCCGAACCACATCGCGATCGCGGTCATCCAGTTGTAGAAAGGCGTGCCGGCCGTCAGGCCCGCGAACGCGCTGCCGTTGTTGTTCGCGGCCGAGGTGAACGCGTAGAGGATTTCCGAGAAGCCGTGCGG
>NZ_JAHACR010000555.1 GCF_018375725.1 Burkholderia sp.
ATCAGGTCGCGCGCGCCGCTCTCGAAGCGCGTGCGCAACCCGGCGAGGCCCGCGTGGCATGCGGCGACCGCCTGATTGCGCAGATCCGCGAACAGGCGCTGCTTCAGCCACGGCGCGCTCGGCGGGAACAATACCGCGAACGCGATCGCCGATGCGAACATCGAAAGAACGAGCGCGAGCGCATCGTTCATGAAGGCGCTCGGATCGTACTGCATCAGGTTTTCCGGGCCGGCGAGCGTGCAGAAAAAGATGCAGTAGCCGATGCCGTAGCCGGCGGTCTTCGGCTTCATCGACAAGTACAGCCCGAGCGCAAGGAACGGCGCGAGGCCGGCGCACAGCAGCACGAAGCCGTCGAGGTGGGGATAAACGCCGAACATCGCGATGAGGCCGGTAAACGAGGCGAGCGCGGTGCCGAGCGCCATCTGGTACGACATCGTCGTCGGCCGTGGCATCGACGAGGCGAGCGCGCAGATCGCTGCCGCGTTCAGCACCATCGTCACGCCGCTCGGCCATGCACTTTCGATCCAGAACCAGCCGAGCGCGAGCATCACGACAGCCGTACGGATGCCGGCGATCACCGCGGCGGTGAGGTTGGTGCGCGGTTCGTAGCGTTCGACCCAGCGCTCGCGTTCATGCGTGGCGGTCGCGAGCGACGCGTACGTCGCCGCATACGCATGGAGATCGGTGACGAAGCGGTACAGGAGCTCGGCTGCGGTGTCGAAGTCGAGCAGGGGAAAGTCCGGCTGCGTCTCGAACTGCGCGCGCGTCGCGCGAATGCGGCGCGGCAGCGCGTCGCGCCACGCGAGCAGCTGATCGGCCGCCTGCGTGGCCTCGGCCGCTGAGCGCACCGGTTCGCCGTCGCGCGTGAGCAGCGGGGCGATCTCGCGGAAATACGGCTCGATCGCGTCGACTGCCGCGGTCGCGTGGCTGGCGCGCAGCCGGTTCATCAACTGGTGCAGCGCGTGGAAGCGGCTCGACGCGCTCATGAACTAGCTGTTCATGCGCG
>NZ_JAHACR010000556.1 GCF_018375725.1 Burkholderia sp.
CGCGACATCGAGTGCATGCGCGAGTGCCGCCTGCACGGCAGGAATGGATGCCGTGCAGGGCATCACCAACGGATGCACGAAGCAGTTCACCATCGTGCCGTCCGCGCCGGCTCCCGCATTGGCCATGATGCGTCCGGCGCCGATCGCGCCGTGCTGCATGTTGCGATAGAAGCGCTGCTCCATGTTCGCGCGCGTCGCCATCGGTTCGGCCAGCGCAAGCGCATGCGCGACACGCCGGAAAATCGCAGCATGATTCGTCTCGCCTGGCCGTGCATAGCGGTCTGCGAGCACGGCGGCACATACCGGCTGTTCGTCCATGGCGAGGCTTTCATTTCGACGCGTGCAATAGAGAAACTGTACGAAGCGTGCACGCGCCGATCTTGATCGAAAGCAATTCGCCGACGGTTCGAGAGGAAATGACGTCTGCCCGATGAATGCGGGCATTCTGCATGCGATGTGCCGGGCATCGCGCCCGGCCTGATGCGACACCGTTATGCGATGGCAGATTGCCAGTCTTGCGCGCCCGCCATGCCGGATGTGTGCGTCGTCGTTCGCGCCCGGGCGCTGCCCGGCATCCGGAATGCCGCGACTGTCTCACCCAGTTCGCGTCCCTGCACCTCGAGCGATTTCGACGCCGCGGCCGCCTGCTCGACGAGCGCCGCATTCTGCTGCGTCGTCTGATCCATCTGGGTGATCGTCAGATTGACCTGATCGATGCCGCGGCTCTGTTCGGCCGATGCCGCCGCGATCTCGCCCATGATGTCGGTCACGCGCGCGACCGCCTGCGTGACGTCGGTCATCGTCTTGCCCGCCTCGCCGGCCAGCGTCGAGCCGTCGCGGATCGTCTGCACGGACGCGGCGATCAGCTCCTTGATTTCTTTCGCCGCGGTCGACGAGCTTTGCGCAAGGCTGCGCACCTCGCTGGCGACCACGGCGAAGCCGCGGCCTTGCTCGCCCGCACGGGCCGCTTCGACCGCCGCGTTCAGCGCGAGGATGTTGGTCTGG
>NZ_JAHACR010000177.1 GCF_018375725.1 Burkholderia sp.
CGGATCTACGATCCGCACAACGGCGTATGGCCGCAGAAGATGCTCGTATCGTTCGACGGTCCGGTCGACGAGGCCGAGTCGGAGGAGCTGCGCTCGGTCTACCTGATTGCCGACGATCCGGGCACGCAATTCCGCGTCGAATGGCATCGCGCGGACGGCAAGCTCGGCCGGCACGAAGGCGGCCCGCTCGCGACGGTGGCGTTCCTGACGGACGTCGAGATCCCGTGGAGCGACGAGGACGAGTGACGTGCCGGCACATGGAGCCCGGCACGCGGGCTCATGTGCGTTCGGACGGCCGGGTCGCGGTGCGGTCTGCTTGCCGTCCGGTGCGTGATGTCCGTCATGCTCGCCGGTTGAAAGCGACGATTTCGTCAGCGCATCATCCGGCGCCGGAACAGGCGGGCGGACAATAGGAAACCGCCGATCGCATAGCTGGCCAGGACCGCGACGTGAAGGCCGATGTGTGTGGCAGGGCGGCCGAGCATCGCGGGCCGGATCAAATCGACCGCGTGGGCGAGCGGCAGCATATGCGCCGCGTGCTGGGCGATTTCCGGCAATTGCGTCAGCGGAAAGAAGACGCCCGACAGCAACAGCATCGGCGTGAGCACGAGCGTCTGATAAAACATGAAGAAATCGTATGACGGCGCAAGCGCTGTGACGATCATCGCGGCGCTCGCGAACGCGAGGCCGGCCAGTGCGATCACCGGTAGTGCGGCCAGCATCGAGGGAAAGCTCGCATAACCGAGCAGGCCTGCGACGAGCATGATTGCGGCCCCCGACAGCATCGCCTTGCTGGCCGCCCAGACAATCTCCCCGAGCACGATGTCGCCGAGCGCGAGCGGCGTGTGCATGATCGCTTCCCACGTGCGCTGCACGTGCATCCGCGAAAATCCCGAATACATCGACTCGAAGCTCGCCGACATCATCACGCTCGACGCGACCGTCCCGGCTGCGAGGAACGCGATGTACGACACGCCGTCGACGCGCCCGACCATCAGGCCCAGGCCGAAGCCGAGCCCGAACAGATAGATCATGGGATCGGCGAGGTTGCCGAACATCGACGCGATCGCCAGCTTACGCCAGACAAGATAGTTGCGACGCCAGACGGCGATCCAGTTGGTCGCGTTGGCGGGCATCGCGATCGCGAAGCGCGACTCGCGCGGCGGCGCGGATGCGGCGGTGGCGGAATAGGGGCGTACGTCCATGTGCGGTCAGTCCTGCATTTCACGGCCGGTCAGCCGCAGGAACACATCCTCGAGGTTGGCGGGGCGATGGAGATACCGCAGGCCGGCGCGGCCCCGCAGTCGCGCGTTGAGCGGTTCGGGATCGCTGACGTAGCAGAACAGCGTCTCGCCGCTGATTTCGGTGCGCTCGGCGAATTCGGCCAGCTCGTCGCGCAACGCGGTGGGTTCGGGGCCGTAGATTTCGATCACGTCGCAGCCGATTTCCGATTCGATCAGCGCATGCGGCGCACCCTCGGCGATCTTGCTGCCTTCCTCGATCACGCACAGGCGGTCGCACAGGCGCTCCGCCTCTTCCATGAAGTGCGTCGTGATCAGGATCGTCTTGCCGCGTCCGAGCAACGAGCGCAGTCGCTCCCACATCAGGTGTCTCGCCTGCGGATCGAGTCCGGTGGTCGGTTCGTCGAGCACCAGCACGTCGGGATCGTTGACGAGCGCGCGCGCAAGCGTCAGACGCCGCTTCATGCCGCCCGACAATTCGCTGACCCTGGCATTCGCCTTGTTTTCGAGCTTCGCGAACGCGAGCAGCGAGGGGACGAGCGCGTGCGCGTCTTGCGTCGGGACGCCGAAATAGCGGCTGAACACCAGCAGGTTTTCGCGCACCGTGAAATCGGGGTCAAGATTGTCGAATTGCGGGACGACGCCGACCCGCTGCCGCGCATGCCGCGCGCGCGACGGAACGGGTTCGCCGCACAGCGAGATCGCGCCGGCGTCGGGATAGGTGATGCCGAGCAGCATTTTCAATGTCGTTGTCTTGCCGGCGCCGTTCGGGCCGAGCAGGCCGTAGCATTCGCCTGCATGCACGCGGAATGACAGGTCGTTGACGACGAGCTTGTCGCCATAGCGTTTCTCGACGTTCTGGAAATCGATCGGTGCAACGGACATGACAAGCGATGGGTGTGGATGATTGATGACATCGATCGTACGCGCCAAAGACGCGTTGCGAACGGTTTGGCTGCACGCGTGTCACATTGGCTGTGCCGCCAGAATGGCGTTCGCGCGCCATGCCGGCATGCGGCGCGAACGAGCCATTCTAGTGCATCGCCTGCGCCCCTTCAGGGCGTGGACGTGCGATGCGGTGCGTGCATGGACGATCGTGCACTGCATCATCGCGTCGAACGCGTGTGGATCGCATCAGCGTTTTCCAGCCCTTGCATCCTGAATTGCATCGCACCATGATTGCTTCGTAGGCTCCTTTATCTCGAAAGGGAGGTTTCATGGCTAGCTACAACAAAATTCTGTTGTGTTACGACGGCTCGCTCGAGGGACGTAAGGCATTGCGTATCGGTGCCAATCTTGCGATGGATCTGAAGGCTGAGACGCATTTGCTGTCGGTCGTCGACATGCGGTCGAGCATCGCGCAGAGCGCCGGATTGCTGACCGACGTAGCGTGCGGCCGCTTCGAGGAAACGGCGCGTGAAATCCTGCAGGAAGGCGTGGAATGGCTACGCGAACACGGCGTGCAGGCGGAAGGGCATTTTGCGTTCGGCTATCCGATCGACGAGATCGCGAACCTCGCCTCGGAGCTGAAAGTCGACCTGGTCGTGGTCGGACACCGCTGCCGAAGCGGTCTGTCGCGATGGTGGATGGGGTCGGGCAATACGCAACTGCTCGATCGCGTATCGTGCAGCATCCTGGTCGCTTGCTCGACGCCCGAGGAGCAAAAGGCCGAGATTGCTCGCGAGCGAGAAGCGGCGTCCACGACGCCAAGCTAAGCGGCGTATCCGGTGCCGGCGCGTGCCGGACGCACACTGCGCGGTGTCAGCCGTGCAGATCGATCGCGGACAATTTCCATGAGAACAGGTCGACGCGGTGGAAGATCGCCGCGTAGCGCTCGCCGTTGGCATTGCGCTGATAGGTGACGACGAATTCGTCGATATTGCGGTAGCCGGCGTGGGTTTGCGGGCGTGTGCTTGCGTCCGCATATGCCTGAGCGGCGGTTGGCGCGGCCGACGTCACGGTGGGCGCGCTTGCTGCGGCGCTGAGCCGGCCTGATGCGTCGGCAGGCATAGTCATATCCCTGGGCGCGCTCCCGGATGCGCCGCTGGGCGGGTTTCCGGACCGTTGCGCAGCCCACTCGGGGAGGCGCTCGCCAGGCTCGCCGCGCGGGGGGATTCCGCTCATCAACGCGGCGACGCCGTCCGGGGTCGCATAGGCATCGACCAGCGGCCCGATCAACGCGGAGCCGATCAACGCACCGATTGCCGCGAGCGGATCGTTGTCCGGCCGTTTCGCATCGATCCGTCGCATCAATTCATTGGTGATCTGCTGCTTCAGACTGATGCGCAGGGACGGGAAATCGACATACTCGCTGACTGCATGCGAATCGCGTGCGTCGATCGCAGCCTTCAGACGATTGAGCGCGATATACGGCGACGCGTACGCATAGCTGATCGCCGCGATGACAGCGACGATCAGCATGATGGTCAGCAAGGGTTTGAGCCGCACCGCGCGGCCCGGCGCGTGACTCACTACGCCTCCGGTTCAAGAGCAATCCTGAATCAGAGACCGCCTTGCGGGACTGAATGTTCCTCGGCAATGCAGCGATCGATCATCTGGCACACCGCGTCGATCGTTCCGACCATGATCAGGCGCGACGGACCGTGATAGACACGCACCGGTGCACGGCGCGACGGCTCGGCATGATTCAGGCCGGCGTTCAGCGACACCCGCGCGAATGCGGGCAATGCCGATGGCAGCAGGGACGCCTGCCGTTCGACTGCTTGATGACCGGTGGGCGCGGCGACGGACAGCGGTGCGCAGGGCGTGCGACCGCGAAGATGACGCAGACGGCCGAATTGACGGAAAGGCAGCAGACGGGCAAGGCGTTCCATGTTGTTCTCCTGAGCGAGACAGATGATCAGAATTCGCCTGAGCGGATCAGCCCGACGGCGATGCCTTCCAGCGCGAATTCCGCGCTGCCGGCCTTGACGAAGATGTTTTCGTAATCCGGGTTCTCCGCAATCAGCTCGATACCGCCGGGCCGGCGCTTCAGGCGCTTGACCGTGACGTCGTCGCCGAGACGCGCGACGATGATCTGACCGTCCTTCGCTTCCGTGCGCTTCTGCACGGCGAGCAGGTCGCCATCGAGGATGCCGGCGTCGCGCATCGACAGGCCGCGCACCTTCAGCAGGTAATCCGGCTTGCTGGAGAACAGCGCGGGATCGCACGCGTAATGCTGGGAAATATGCTCCTGCGCGAGGATCGGGCTGCCCGCCGCAACCCGGCCGACGAGCGGCAGCGACAACTGCATCAGGCCGGCATGCGGCAGCGTGAACTGGTGCGGGGCATCGTCGAGGCCGAGCAGGCGGATGCCGCGCGACGCGCCTGCCGCCAGCTCGATCACCCCTTTGCGCGCCAGCGCGCGCAGATGCTCCTCGGCTGCATTCGGCGAACTGAAGCCCAGCTCGGCGGCGATTTCGGCGCGGGTGGGCGGAAAGCCGGAGCGCTCGATCGCGCGGCGGATCAAGTCGAACACTTGCTGCTGGCGGGCGGTAAGTTTGGTCATGGTTGAACTGTATGGATAGACAGTGAGCTGTATTTTTATACAGTGCCCGACGAATTTCAAGTGCTACGTGAAGTTCGTCGCGATCGCGCCGGTTCCGCGGCTATTTCGTGGCGCTGTCGCATCGGCTCGTCCGTTGCAGCCGTCGATTTCACCCTCGTTAGCACTTTTCAATATTAAAAAATAAGGAACGATTATTTTTAATCATGTAACCCGTTCGATAGACTGGCCCGAGATCGCAATACCGACAACACGGGAGAACCACAGATGGAGATGCGCAACACGGGGCTGGCAGGCGGCGCGCGCCGCTTGATCGCGACACTCGCGCTGGGCGCGGCGGCGGCGCTGGGCGCCGTGTCGCATGCGCAGGCCGAGACGACATTCCTGAACGTGTCGTACGACCCGACGCGCGAGCTTTATCAGGATTTCAACCAGGCGTTCGGCAAGGCATGGAAGGCGAAGACCGGCGAGACGGTCAATTTCAGGCAGTCGCACGGCGGCTCGGGCGCGCAGGCGCGCTCGGTGCTCGACGGCCTGCAGGCCGATGTCGTGACGCTGGCGCTTGCCTATGACATCGACGCGATCGCGAACAAGGGGCTCATCAGCAAGGACTGGCAGAAGCGCCTGCCCGACAACGCGTCGCCGTACACATCGACGATCGTGTTTCTGGTGCGCAAGGGCAACCCGAAGCAGATCAAGGACTGGGACGACCTGACGAAGCCGGGCGTGTCGATCGTCACGCCGAACCCGAAGACGTCGGGCGGCGCGCGCTGGAACTATCTCGCCGCGTGGGCGTATGCGGTGCACCGGCCGGGCGGCAACGAGCAGGCCGCACAGGCGTTCGTCACGAAGCTCTACAAGAACGCGGGCGTGCTCGACTCCGGCGCGCGCGGTGCGACGACGAGCTTCGTGCAGCGCGGCATCGGCGACGTGCTGATCGCATGGGAAAACGAGGCATTCCTGTCGGTCAAGGAGTTCGGGCCGGACAAGTTCGAGATCGTCGTGCCGTCGGTGAGCATCCTCGCCGAGCCGCCGGTTGCGGTGGTCGACAAGGTGGTCGACAAGAAGGGCACGCGCAAGCTGGCCGACGCCTACCTGAACTTCCTGTACAGCCCGCAGGGCCAGGAGATCGCGGCGCGCAACTACTACCGGCCGCGTTCGAAGAACGTGCCAGCCGAACTGACGAAGCAGTTCCCGAAACTGAAGCTGTACACGGTCGACGACACGTTCGGCGGCTGGGCGAATGCGCAGAAGACGCATTTTGCCGACGGCGGCGTGTTCGACTCGATCTACAAGCCGCAGTAACGCAACCATAACGACAAGCGGTGCGCGGCTACGGCGAGCGCGCCGCACACCCGGCGGCATGGCCGCGCGTCCCCGCGCGGGCAGGTTGGCCGGACCATGAGATCGACCCAGCAAGAGCATCCGATGACGACGTATATCTTCCGCAAGCCGAGTGCGCTGCCCGGCTTCGGCGTAACGCTCGGCATCACGGTGGCGTATTTGAGCCTCGTGGTGCTGATTCCGCTCGCCGCCACGTTTCTCAAGACCGCGACGCTGTCATGGGATCAGTTCGTCGCGGCCGTCACGTCGCCGCGCGTGCTGGCGTCGTACCGCCTGACGTTCACGGCGGCGCTCGGCGGCGCGCTGATCAATGCGGTATTCGGCTTTCTCGTCGCCTGGGTGCTCGTGCGCTACACCTTTCCGTTCAAGCGGATCGTCGACGCGATCGTCGACCTGCCGTTTGCGCTGCCGACATCGGTGGCCGGCATTTCGCTCGCCGCGGTCTATGCGACCAACGGCTGGATCGGCCAGTATCTCGCGCAGCTCGGGATCAAGGTCGCGTTCACGCCGTTCGGCGTGCTGGTTGCGTTGACGTTCATCGGATTGCCGTTCGTCGTGCGCACCGTGCAGCCGGTGCTGGAGGATTTCGAGCGCGAGCAGGAAGAGGCGGCCGCGTGCCTCGGCGCATCGCGCTGGCTCACGTTCCGCCGCGTCGTGCTGCCGGCCGTGCTGCCGGCGCTTCTGACCGGCTTCGCGCTCGCGTTCGCCCGCGCGCTCGGCGAATACGGCTCGGTGATCTTCATTGCCGGCAACGTGCCGATGAAGTCCGAAATCACGTCGCTGCTTATCATCACGAAGCTCGAGCAGTACGACTACGCCGGTGCGACCGCGCTTGCGGTCGTGATGCTGGTCGTGTCGTTCGTGATGCTGCTCCTGATCAATACGCTGCAGTGGTATCTGCAACGCCGGACGAGCCGCGGCGCATCGGGCTCCGCGCCGGCCGTTGCGACTGCTGCCGCAGGAGGTCAACGATGAGCCAGGAGGTCACCGCCGTGCCGCATAATGCACCGCCTTCCGCCGAGCGTGCCCGTGCCGCGCGCAAGATCGACCCTGTCACCGAGCCGCGCGCCGTGCGCTGGCTGCTCACCGGCATCGCGCTGACGTTTCTCGGTCTGTTCCTCGTCGTGCCGCTCGCCGCGGTGTTTTTCGAGGCGTTGAGGAAAGGCGCCGGCTTCTATTTCGAATCCCTTGCCGATCCCGACGCGTGGTCCGCCATCAAGCTGACGCTGACCGTCGCGGCGATCGCGGTGCCGCTCAATCTCGCATTCGGCGTCTGCGCGTCGTGGGCGATCGCGAAGTTCGAGTTTCGCGGCAAGGCGCTGCTGACCACGCTGATCGACCTGCCGTTCTCGGTGTCGCCCGTGATCTCGGGCCTGATCTACGTGCTGCTGTTCGGCGCGCAGGGCTGGTTCGGGCCGTGGCTGCAGGCGCATGACGTGCAGATCATCTTCGCGGTGCCGGGCATCGTGCTCGCGACGATCTTCGTCACGTTCCCGTTCGTCGCGCGCGAGCTGATCCCGCTGATGCAGGCGCAGGGCAGCGACGAGGAAGAGGCGGCGCGCGTGCTCGGCGCATCCGGCTGGCAGATCTTCACCCGCGTGACGCTGCCGAACGTGAAGTGGGGGCTGCTCTACGGCGTGATTCTGTGCAATGCGCGCGCGATGGGCGAGTTCGGCGCGGTGTCGGTCGTCTCGGGCCACATTCGCGGCCAGACCGACACGATGCCGCTGCACGTCGAGATTCTCTACAACGAGTACAACTTCGCGGCCGCGTTCGCGGTGGCGTCGGTGCTCGCGTTGCTGGCGCTCGTCACGCTGGCGCTGAAGCTCCTCGCCGAGCGCCATCTCGCCACCGAGCTGGCCGGCGCGCGCGATGCGGTGCCGGCTCATGTCGGCCCGGTCGGCCAATCGTCGAATTCGTAAAGAGGCATCCAGAATGGGCATCACCGTACGTCATCTGCAAAAGCGCTTCGGCGATTTCACGGCGCTCGACAACGTGTCGCTCGACTTTCCCGCGGGCGAGCTGGTCGCGCTGCTCGGGCCGTCCGGCTGCGGCAAGACCACGCTGCTGCGCGTGATCGCGGGTCTCGAGCACGCGGACGCGGGGCAGGTCGTGCTGCAAGGTCAGGACGTCGCGTCGGTCGGCGCACGCGACCGGCAGGTCGGCTTCGTGTTCCAGCACTACGCGCTGTTCCGTCACATGACCGTGTTCGAGAACGTCGCATTCGGGCTGCGCGTGAAGCCGCGCCGCGAACGGCCGTCCGAAGCCCGGATTCGCGACAAGGTGCATGAACTGTTGAAGCTCGTGCAGCTCGACTGGCTCGCGCAGCGCTATCCGTCCGAACTGTCGGGCGGGCAGCGTCAGCGCATCGCGCTGGCTCGCGCGCTGGCGGTCGAGCCGAAGGTGCTGCTGCTCGACGAGCCGTTCGGCGCGCTCGACGCAAAGGTGCGCAAGGAATTGCGCGGCTGGCTGCGCCGCCTGCACGACGAGCTGCACATCTCGACGATTTTCGTCACGCACGACCAGGAGGAGGCGCTCGAAGTCGCGGACCGCATCGTTGTGCTGAACCACGGCCACGTCGAGCAGGTCGGCAGTCCGCAGGACGTCTACGATAATCCGCAAAGCGCGTTCGTCTA
>NZ_JAHACR010000557.1 GCF_018375725.1 Burkholderia sp.
ATGGCCTGAATGGCGGCTAGGTCGTCGTCGGTTGCGTCGCGGACGACGCAGGTGCTGGGTTCGGCGGGTGCGGACATGGCGGCGGGGCGAGTGGGTGAAGGCTCTACTATGCGGGCGATCGGCGTGCCGGGTAAAGCGGGCCGGCCGATGCCGCAGCGAGCCGTTCGCGGCCTGACACGCGTCCGGGACGCAGCCTGCGTCGCATGAGCGTGACGTGCGGCGGAGCGCGAGCCGGTTCCGCACGACAGGCGCACCGCCCCGCGTGTCGATTTTCGATAAATGTAAGCCGACCCTGAGTATCCTGTGCGTTCTGGCTTATTTCAGGTTGAAAGAAAACATGTCGAATCAGGGGAAAACGCCGCTATTTCTGGCGAGCGGAGTCGTCGCGCTGGGTGTCGTGTTCGGCGACATCGGCACCAGCCCGCTATATACGTTCAAGACGGTACTCGACCTGACGGGCGGCCCGCGCCCGGAGAGCATTTTCGGCGTGGTGTCGTTGCTGGTATGGACGCTGATCGTCGTCACGACAGTCAAGTACGCAGGTTTTGCGATGCGGATCGACAACGACGGCGAGGGCGGGATCCTCGCGCTGATGGCGCTGCTCGGCGTCAAGCGGCAGAAGCGTCCGCTGATCGTCGCGGTCGGTTTGTTCGGCGCCGCGCTGATCTACGGCGATGGCGCGATCACGCCGGCGATTTCCGTGCTGTCGGCGCTCGAAGGCCTGACCATCGTCGAGCCGACGCTGGAGCCGTACGTGCTGCCGCTCGCGGTGCTGATCCTGTTGATGCTGTTCGCGATCCAGCCGCTCGGCACGGCGAAGATCGGCCGCGCATTCGGCCCGATCATGGCGGTGTGGTTCGTCACGATGGCCGCGCTGGGCATCTCCGGCATCGTGCGCCATCCGGCGATCCTGGAGGCGCTCAATCCCATGTACGGCCTGACTTATATGCTCCACAGCGGCGGCACCGGGTTCCTCGTGCTCGGCGGCGTGTTCCTCTGCGTCA
>NZ_JAHACR010000558.1 GCF_018375725.1 Burkholderia sp.
CGATGTCGCCCGCATTGCCGGTCACGCCGCGCAGACAGTCGCCGTCGATCGCGATGCCGCCGCCGATCGCCGGCCCGATGAACAGGTAGACGAAGTCGTCGCACTGCCGGCCGTATCCGTAGAACAGTTCGGCGATCGCGGCCGCGTTGCCGTCGTTTTCGCCGAATACGGGCAGCGACAGCGCGCGACCGAGGTCGGCCGCGAAATCGACGTCTTCCCATGCGCGGAACGTGTCGGGCGCGAGGCCGAGCTCGCGCATCCATGCGCCGAGGTTGTACGTCTGCGCGACGCCGACGCCGGTCAGGCGCGCACGTTCATGGTCGGGGAGCAGGGCCTGCATCGCGTCGATGTCGTGACGCACGATCTCGAGGAAGTCGGCGGGAGGCGGCAGCAGTGTGTCGTGCGAGCGGCGGCCGAGTACGTCGCCCGCGAAGTTGACGAGCGCCGTCTCGATGCGCATCCGGTCGAGATGGACGCCGATACCGAACGCACCGCGCGGATCGAGGCGGATCAGCGATGCGGGCTGGCCGCGCTGGCCTTCGGTGCGGCCCGCGAATTCGATCAGCTTCGCGTCGGCGAGCGACGCGATGATGCTGCCGACCGCCGTGCCCGTCATGTTGGCGAGACGGGCGAGGTCGGCCTTCGACGCACTGCCGGCGCGGCGCAAGGCCTTCAGCAGCAGGCGCTCGTTGTAACGGCGCACGTTGGCCGAATTGCTTCCTTGGCCGATGTGCAGGCTTCTCATGGCGTCTCCTCCATGCGGGCGCCGTGGTTCGGCGCATTAAATAAATCACGTTGATTTATTTAACCGCGCAAGCGCTGGCATGTCAGCCTAGGGAAATCCCGGGCGAGGCGAGTGGCAAAGGGGGGGGCGTGGTGCCGGCGAGTTGATGCGTTTGGCGCCGCAGAAATGAAAAAAGGCCGGCTGAAAGCCGACCTTTTTTATAAAACAGATGGTGCCCAGGAGAGGACTCGAACCTCCACGGTGTTGCCACCGCTAGG
>NZ_JAHACR010000178.1 GCF_018375725.1 Burkholderia sp.
TTCCCCTCTTTCTCGATCTGGAAGGTGTAGAAAGTCCCTTTCAGATCGCGCTCCGCCGCGACGCGCCATGTTCCGTCGTCGGAGGGCCGCATCTCCAGCCGCTCCTCCGGTTCCCCGCCTTCGCCCGAAGCGTAGAGGTTCAGCCGGACCTTGTCGGCCGTGGGCGCCCAAAGCGTAAAGACGGAACGCTGAGGGGTGTATGTCAGTTCCAGATCGCTCCCGTAATAGCCGGGATATCGGTCGAACGAATCGGGCTGTCCGGCCGCTGGATGGTTTTTCTGAGTCGTCATGGGATGTTTTTTAGGAGTTCTGAATTTGCGTACCGTCTGCGGCTGCCGGTTCGCCGCCGGCTTTTTCCGCGTCGTCCTGATGCACGAGCAGCGTGCGTGTGGGGAAGGCGAATGTGAGTCCCGCTTTGGCGAAGGAGTCGAGGATCTCCAGATTCACGTCCGACGTCGTTTTCAGGACGTCGCCCTGCTTCTCGATGTAGTAGTAGAACGTGACGACCAGCGCCGAGTCTGTGTAGTCCGAGAAGTAGGCCGTGACGTCCGACGGATTTCCGGAAACGTCCTTGATCTTCGCGGGGATGGCCCGCAGTATCTCCAGTGCCTGTTTCATCTTTTCGGCTCCCGTGTCGTAGGTCAGCCCCAGCTTCACCATGGCCCGCCGCATCGGCTCCGAGGAGATGTTGACGATGGAGGCGTCCGTGATCTTGTAGTTCGGATAGCTCGTGATGCGTCGGTCGTAACCCAGTATCCGCGTGCTGCGCATGCCCACGTCGATCACGGTTCCCTCCAGCCCGTTCACGTTGATCGTGTCGCCGATCACGCCCAGCTCGCGATTTTCGCGGCCGTGCTCGACGATGCGCGTGCCGGCGACGACCCGGCCGGCCAGCAAGCGGCTGCCGCGGACACGAGCGACGCCGCGGCGCTGCATCACGCGAACTGACACCGGCGCCGCGTCCATGCGCCGCGCCTCACCACAACGATTCAGGAGACAAGCCATGCCTGCTCCCGCAGCGCCAGAAGCCGCCCAAGTGCCCCCGAACACCGACGGCATCTGGTTCGCGTCCTATCCGCCCGGTGTGCCGCACGCGATCGACGTCACGCAATACGCGTCGCTCGTCGACTATTTCGACGAATGCACGGCAAAATTCGCCGACCGCGTCGCGTACGTCAGTGCGGGCGCGTCGCTGACGTACCGCTCGCTTGCGCAAAAAGCCGCGGCGTTCGCGTCGTACCTGCAGCGCATTGGCGTGAAGCCGGGCGACCGCGTCGCGATCATGCTGCCGAACACATTCCAGTATCCGGTCACGCTGTTCGGCGCGCTGAAGGCCGGCGCGATCGTCGTCAACGTCAATCCGCTCTACACGGTGCGCGAGCTCGCGCATCAGCTGAAGGACAGCGGCGCGCAGACGATCGTCGTCTTCGAGAATTTCGCGCGCACGCTGCAGGATGCGCTGCCGCAAACGCCGGTCAAGAACGTGATCGTCACAGCGCTCGGCGACCTGCTCGCCGACGGCTTCAATGCGAAAGGCCGGCTCATCAACTTCGTGCTGAAGCACGTCAAGAAACTCGTGCCGGACTATGACCTGCCCCAGGCCGTGCCATTGCGTTCCGCGCTGTCGCTGGGCGCGCGCGATACGCCGAAGCCCGTGCCGCTCACGCGCGACGACCTGGCGTTCCTGCAATACACGGGCGGCACGACCGGCGTCGCGAAAGGCGCGATGCTCACGCACGGCAACCTGATCGCGAACCTGCTGCAGGCGAAGGTCTGGACCGCCGGCCAGATGACGGGCGACGTCGAGACGGTGCTCACGCCGCTGCCGCTCTACCACATCTATTCGCTGACGGTTAACGCGTTGATCTTCCTCGGCCTCGGCGGACGCAACATCCTGATCGCCAATCCGCGCGACATGAAGATGGTGATGAAGATCATCCGTCACGAGACGTTCACCGGCATCACCGGCATCAACACGCTGTACAACGCATTCCTCGACAACGCGGAATTCCGCAGCCGCGACTTCTCGAAGCTGAAGCTCGCGATGTCGGGCGGCATGGCCATGCAGCGTGCGGTCGCCGAACGTTTTCAGCAGGTGACGGGACAGCCGATCATCGAAGGCTACGGCCTCACCGAGTGTTCGCCGATCGTCACGATGAACCCGGTGAATCTGCAGAACATGACCGCGTTCAGCGGCTCGATCGGCCTGCCCGCGCCGTCGACCACCGTCCGCTTCAGGCGCGAGGACGGCACGTGGGCCGGCATCGGCGAGCCGGGAGAACTCTGTGTGCGCGGCCCGCAGGTGATGCGCGGCTACTGGCAGCGTCCCGACGAGACCGCGAAGGTCATCGACGCCGACGGCTGGCTGGCGACGGGCGATGTCGGCGTGATGGACGAGCGCGGCTACGTGCGCCTGATCGACCGCAAGAAGGACATGATCCTCGTGTCGGGCTTCAACGTGTACCCGAACGAGATCGAGGATGTGCTGACGATGCATCCGGGCATCAGCGCGGCGGCCGCGATCGGCGTGCCGGACGAGGTGCACGGCGAGCGGATCAAGGTATTCGTCGTGCGGCGCGATCCGGCGCTGACGGCCGACGAGGTGATCGCGCATTGCCGGCGCAACCTGACCGGCTACAAGGTGCCGAAGCTCGTCGAATTCCGCGACGCGCTGCCGCAGACCAACGTCGGCAAGATCCTGCGCCGCGAACTGCGCGACGAGGCGCTCGCGCAGCAGAATGCCGCGTCACGTCGCTGACGACCGTGTCCGGGAATGCGCGGCAGCGGGGCGAAGCGATCCGGCAGCGCGCCGGGCTTCAATCGTCGTCATCGTCGTCGTGATGCTTGCGCCACGCCTTCTCCTCGTGCTTGCGCCACTTGCGGTAGCGCTTGTCGTCCCGGTCGTCGTAGCCATAACCATAAGCCGGGTACGCGACGACGGCCGGTTGCGGCGCCACATAGACGGGTTGCGGCGCGACATAGACCGGTGCGACCGGCATGCCGATTCCGACGGCGACATCGACATGCCCCGCCATCGCGCTGCCCGATGCCAGCAACGCCATGCTCCCGATCCACACCGCCATTCGCCGCTTGTCCATGTTTTTCACCCCGTGATTCGCCGGTTCGGCCGGCTTGCGGCGGCAACTGTAGACGAGATGCCCATCAGGAGGTGCAACGACGCAACGAGAATCGTAACGCAACGTAACAGCGCGGCAAGGCCGTCCGGCCGAATCGCGAAAATGCCCGGAACCGTCTATAGTGGGTTACGGTTCGACACAAACGCGGACGCACGCATACGGGTCGAACAGGGTAGAATCCCGCCAAATACATCGTGGATTCCACGCTGCACACACGCACAACATATTTTCTGACGCAGGCTCCTGCCGCATCTCAATGGCCAATCCCGCAGAATCCCATCCGCAAAACGACTTCATCAATTCGGCGCGCAAGGAACGTAAGCGCGTTGAAATCTATCTCGTCAACGGCATCCGCCTGACGGGCTGCATCGAGTCGTTCGACCAGTACCTGGTGATGCTGCGCACCCCCGTGGGTCTGCAAGGCATCTACAAGCGCGCCATTTCGACCATCCAGCTCGACACGGGCGGCTCGCGTCCGGGCGGCGGCGGTGCACGCGGTCCGCGCACTGGCGGCGGCCGCAGCGGTGGCCGCGAAGGTGGCGGCCACGGTCCGTACGGCTCGCATGGCGGCCCGCGCGAGCCGCGAGGCGAAGGTTACGCGCCGCGTGAGCCGCGAAGCGAAGGCTATGCGCCGCGCGAGCCGCGAGAATCCTACGGATACGGCGCACCGCGCGACGCCGGCGATCAGTCGTCCTCCGCGCCGGTTGAGCCGCGCGGCAACGGCGGCTCCAACGGGCCGGTGATCGTCACGCGCCGCCGGCGCATCGTGCCGGACGGCCAGTAAAACAAAAGGGCAAGCCCACCGGCTTGCCCTTTTTGCTTGATCACGCGCCGCGCGGCGAATCGCCGCACGCGCATCTCCCGCTTTCCCTCAATGCACCGACGGCAGGCCGGCATCGGCTTCACGCTGCAACGCCCGCACCTGCTGCTGCAACGCACGCAATTGCGCCTGCAGCTGCGCCTGTTGCGACTGGAGCGCCGCCGCTTCGCTGCGCACCGTCTTCTGGCGATCGGCCACCGCCGCCTGCTGCTCACGCGCGATGCTCAGGTCGGCCTGCAGACGCCGCGCCCGCTCCTGTGCGACCTCGATCTGGCGATCCGTCTGTGCCTTTTGCGACTCCAGCCGAGCCGTGCGCAATTCCTCGACAGCCAGACGCTCGGCCTGCTGCGCGAAATTGCGGTAGATCGCTTCCGCCCGCACGTCGTTGTACGTCTTGATCACGCGCCAGAACGCCTTTTGCTGAAACAGCGCGACGAAATACGCGCCGTCCTTGACGTTGAACAGCAGGCTCGCGCCATAGCTGCCGTTATAGCTGGTGCGCATTTCCGTCAGCGCATGCGTCTGAATCTGGCGCTGAAGATCGTCGATCGTGCTCTGGCCGGTCGCCTCGCCCGCCTGCGTCTGCACGTCGATGGCCGGAATCGGAACGACCGGCGCCGATGCGGATTGCACCGCCGCCGCTTGCGTCGTACCGCCCGCCAACCCTTGCGCATAAGCGCCCTGCATGCCTCCCACCATCGCAAGCACGATACATGCCCGCGCCAACCCCGTCATTTGGTTCATGTAGTAATTCCTGCACCGACTCGTCGTAATTGTTGCCCGAATTATCTCATTATTTACTCGCTCTCGCGGGCCTCCGGCTCCTCGTCGAAGATCTGATATTTGCGCATTTTTTCCCAGAGCACCTTGCGGCTGATGCCGAGTTGCTGCGCCGTGTCCTGGCGCCGCCAGCCATTCGCGTCGAGCGCCGCGATCACACGGCTGCGTTCGGTCATATCCCACTTGCTGCGATCGACGGATACCTCGGCCGCGCTTTCCGCCGGCACCGGCTGTGCCGCGCTGCGCGCATGCGCGACCAGACGTTGCAGACGCGCGGCATCCCAGCCGCCCGTCTGCCGCACTGTCACGCCGACACGCTCGGCAAGGTTGCGCAATTCACGCACGTTGCCCGGGAAATAACTGTCGGCGACGGCGTCGGCGAGCCAGTAAGGCAGGTCCGGCAACTGCGCGAGCCGTTCCTCGCCGACCACCTGCGCGACAAATGACTTGAACAGCGCGATCTTGTCGACCGCCCCGCGCTCCTCGAGCGACGGGATGCTCAGTTCGATGACTGCGAGCCGGTAATACAGATCCGCGCGGAACAGTCCTTCCTTGACGAGCTGCGGCAGCTTCTTGTTGCTCGCCGCAACGAGACGGAAGTCGACCTTGACCGGCGCCGTCGCGCCGACGCGCAGCACCGCGCCGTCCTCCAGCACGCGCAGCAGCTTGACCTGCTGGTAAAGCGGCAAGTCGCCGACTTCGTCGAGGAACAGCGTGCCGCCGGCGGCCTGCTCGAAATAGCCTTTATGCGCAACAACCGCGCCGGTGAACGAGCCTTTCGCGTGACCGAAGAAAAGCGACTCGAACAGACCGTCCGGAATCGCCCCGCAGTTGACCGGCACGAATTCGCCGTGCTGGTAACGCGAATGCTTTTCGTGCAGCAGCTGCGCGATGCGCTCCTTGCCGACGCCCGTTTCGCCATGCAGCAGCACGTTGGTGTCGCAATCGGCGAAGGTATCGACTTCATGGAGGAGCGTCTGCATCGATTCCGAATGCGCGACGAGTTCGGACGGCTGCAGCGTTTCGGCCGCATGCGCGTGCAGTTGCGTGACGAGCTTGCGGATCATGCCGCGCAGCTCCGCGCAGGTGAAGTCGAGCGGCAGAATATGCGAATACTCGGGCGGATACTGCGACGCGTCGTGATCGCGCGCCGCGCCGACCCACACGACCGGCATGCCGATGCTGGCCTGCCAGTCACGCAGGAACGCCGCGCCGCTTTCGATCATCGTCACGCTGATGATCGCGAGCGACGGACGCATGGCGGCACGCTCCGGCGAGATCTCCGCGTTGTCGGCACGGATCACTTCGACGTCGAAACTCGCCATGCACCGGGCGACACGGTCGACGATGTCCGCCTTGCCTTCCCAGACATACAGGTCGAGTTCTTCGATTGCGGGCGTGGTTCTCATTCTCTGGATGCTTCTTCAATTAACGAGTTGCGCGGCGTTGCAAGTCAGCGATATCTGATGCACGGTCGCTTGTCCCACCTGGACGCCGAGCAGGCCCAGCAGGGGCACGATAACCGAATCGAGCGCCGAAAGAACGGGACTCAGTATCTGGCCACCGATGAGGTTGAGCAACGCACCGGTCGGAATCGAAACGCCCAGAATGTTGACGGAATTCAGGTTGATGTTGCCGAGCGCGGTGCCCAGTTCCGAGCCGAGGTTGTTCGAATACGTCGTCCAGTAACTGTCCGGACTTCCGGCATTAGTAGGATTCACCCATCCGCTGCCGCACGACACGGGAGCCGTCAAACCGCTGGCGGCATTGCAGAAATGGTACGGCGAAACAGACGAATAGCCGCTAAAGGGAGCACTCTCAGACGCCTTGCCGACGATTTGAAGCAGCGGATTCGCGATCGTGGCGCTAACCGGGACGCTTTCAGACGTACCGATTCCCAGGAGCGTCGCCGATGCCTTCAGGTTCAGTAACTGTAGAGTCCCGGCGGCTGGGCAGCTTGCCACGTCGGACAGATTCAGCCCCCCCGATGGCGGATTGCTCAGACAAAGACGCGCAATACCCGGCGTCGCGATGATCGTGGTCGTGCTGGGCGTGGTGGCCGAGCCACACTTCGTCGCGGCAAGGCTGGCGACGGCGGGGCCGCCGACCAACAAATAGATGGGTAAGTTGATGCCGCTCAACGACGCAGAAATGTTCAACAGTCCGCACAATCCAAGCGGACTCAGCAACGTGCACGTGCTCAACGAGATCGTCGGTGTCTGCACGTTCAGATATAGCCCGATCTGTGCGGACGACGCCTGGGTACGCCATGCGCCGTTACCCAACTGGCCCGCTTCGCCGATGGCAATCGATGGTGGATTCAGCACCTGCAACTGGACGTTGACGACCTTGAAAATCGTTGATCCAAGCGGAAGACCAGCACCCGTATTCAACGAAACCGCATGCGACTTGTTGGCGACCTGCGCTGCGGTCATCAACAAGTCGAGCAGGCTGACCGTCGCGTCGGCGCCGGAATCCGGATTGCCGAGACTGATTTGCAGCACCGCGTTCGCCTGGTTCGCGAGGACCACCGAGGCATTCGTGATGCCGAGTTGCGCAATTTTCCCCAAAGCCGGCGACCCGGCCCGCAATTGCGCAACGTATCCCGGACTATCGTTCGTGCCGGGCTGAACCGCGCCGACATAGGTATTCAACGTTCCGACCAGCGTCGACATCGACACCGGCAAACCAACGAGCCCGCTTACCGATCCGGCGCGGACCGCCGCCGCCAATCCACCAAGCTTGATGTTCGCACTTGCAAGCGACTGATAATCCGCGAGCGTCAGGTTGACGTTTGCGCCAAGCAACGCCGACAGGATGCTATTGAGCCAGACCGGATCGACGCTCGCAAGCGTCGCGCTGATCGAGAATGTATCGATCGCGCTCGCGCGCGCTGTCGACGTCGCTGAAATCGTGGCCGGCCGAGAATTCAGCGACGACACGACACCCAGGAACGAATACTGCGCGTTACGCGTTACCGTTACCTGAGCGGCATTAATCTGCGTCATCCCTTTTGTCGCGCGCGCGTAGAAGGCCGGCAAGTTCGCGTTGTCCTGCGTGTCCCAGCGGCCACACGTGGGCGTGATTTGATCCTGGCCGTTAGCCGGCCCACCCAAACTGACCGTGTTCGAATCATTGATCCCCGCGTTTTTCAGTGCAGCCGCATTCGACGCAGTACAGTTTGTGTCCGACGGATCGATCGACTGCACAGCCGCAAGCGCCGCCATATCCGCAATACGCTGCAGATCGCGTCGCTGGTAGAACACATTTCCGATGTCGATCGCTCCCATCACGACAACCACGACGAGCAGCCAGACAGCCGCCAGCACCGACACGGCGCCACGCTGACCGCCCATTCGCAGGCGATCGCGCTTGCCCGCACGGCATGCAAGGAATCGAGTCGCGCGCATCGCCGTCTCAATAGGACTGAGCCGAGCCCTGACCGCCCGACGACATCCCGCCTGCGGCGTTCACCGGCGACCCCATCGACTGCGGAATCTTGCCCTTGAACGAGTCGATATACCGCTGATACGCGAGCGACGCCGCATCGCCGAGCATCGGCAGATCCGGGCCGGCCGCGCGGTTGTCGCGCTGCAGCGCGAGCCACGTCTCGGTCGCGTGCCCGACCTCGGACGCGTCCTGCGACTGCGATTGCCCGTGCGCGGCGGCAGCAACGCCGAAGAGCGCGAGCACCATGGCAGCGCGGCAAACCCGTGCGCGGCGAGCGATTTTCTTGTTGTTGTCGGTCATGTCTCTTCCTTCGAACGTCGTGTCATTGCGCGAACCGCTGCAACAGCGGCGCGGTTGGGTCGAATCCCTGGATGCTCGCGACCGGCGCGACGCGCTTCGCGGCGGCGTCGCCGACACCGCCCGTGACGGCACTTGCCGTGCCCTGCGCCGCCGCGGGCGCAGCAACCGCATGCCGCCACGCATGCGACGCGGCAACGA
>NZ_JAHACR010000179.1 GCF_018375725.1 Burkholderia sp.
CAGCACCGCGCCGTTCGTCGGCCTGTTCGGCACGGTCTGGGGCATCTATCACGCACTGCTCGTAATCGGCGCGACCGGCCAGACGTCGATCGACCAGGTCGCGGGCCCGGTCGGCGAGTCGCTGATCATGACCGCATTCGGCCTGTTCGTCGCGATCCCCGCGGTACTCGTTTACAACGCGCTGACGCGCGCGAACAAGAGCATCGTCAGCAAGCTGCGCCGCTTCGCGCACGGGCTGCATGCGTTTTTCGTGACGGGTGCGAGCCTGGGATCGTCGTCGAAGCGCGATGGCCTGCGTCTGGCCACGCGCGCAAGCTGAGCGAGGTGCGCCATGGCAATGAACACCGGTTTCAGCGACGATGACGACGATGGCATGATGAGCGAGATCAACATGACGCCGCTCGTCGACGTCATGCTCGTACTCCTGATCATTTTCCTGGTGACGATACCGGCGATGCAACATGCGGTGAAGATCGATCTTCCGCATGCAAGCAGCCAGCCGGTCCAGGAAAAGCCCCAGACTGTCGATGTCGCGATCCAGGGCGACGGTACGATCCTGTGGGATGACCACGCGGTGACACGTGACCAACTGCAGACCCGTATCGCCGAGGCGGCAAAACGTGAGCCGCAGCCGGAACTGCATCTGCGCGCGGATCGCAAGGTTGCATATGAACGCGTCGCCGAAGTGATGTCCGATGCGCAGGCTGGCGGCCTGACAAAGCTCGGTTTCGTGACGGAGCCAAAGGCGAAGTAACGCACGCGGACGACACACAAAGTAAAAGGCCTTCATCGCCAGATGAAGGCCTTTTTTCATGCGCACGCGGGCGCCTTCGGGCGGCGGGCTCTCGGCGGTATCGGTTACACCTCGAGCAACGCAAATGAGACTACCGTGGTCTGCACGGACTGCGCTTTCTGCCCTATCTGGCTCGCAACATATGCGGCCACCGTATTCCGCGCCTAACTGCCTTCGCGAAATGGGATTTCAATATAGGCCTGCGCGCCCGCGCATTCAAGGCTTTGGCGATTGAAACTTGCGATTGCAGACGGCGCTTCAATGACAAAACAAATCCGCCACGTTTGCGTCGCCCGCACTCAGTCTGCGGCCGCTCCTTGCGAGGCCGCCTGGCTCGTGCGCTCCGGGCAGCCGGGCTGCTGATATTCGCCGTGGTCGAGTTTCTCCACCAGATAGTCGACAAACGCGCGCACCGCGGGCGGCATCCCCTGCCGGGAAACGAATACCGCGTACAACTGCGGCACCGGCAGCGTCCAGCCCGGCATCACGGGCGACAGTTGCCCCGCACGCAGCGCATTGCCGTATATCATTTCCGGCAGCGCAGCGATCCCGACACCATCGAGCACCGCTTCGCGAATCGTCATCAAATCCGCAGTCACCAGGCGCGGATCATGCTCGTGCACGTGACGCGTCCCATCCGGCGCAATCAAGTTGAACACATGGCGACCGTCGCCACTCGGCGTGTCGAGCGTCTCGAATGTCGCCAGTTCGTCCGGCACGAGCGGCGGCGCGTGCTGACTCAGCAGGCTCGGCGCCCCCACCAGCATTTGTTCGGTACGCCACAGCGGCCGCACGACGATATTTGCGTTTTGCGGCGGATCCGATCGCACGCGCAGCGCAACATCGACCGAATCCTCGAACAGGTCGATCACGCGATTCGTCACACGAACATGCACCTTCACTTCCGGATAGCGATGCAGGAACTCGGGCAGGATGCGCGACAACATCGTCTGCGAAAGCGTGACCGGCACGCTCACGCGCACGCTGCCGCGCGGCGACGTGCGAAGTTGCTGCACCGCGTTCATCGCAGCCTGCGCTTCGGCGAGCATCGCCCGGCAATGCTGATAGAACAGTTCGCCCGCCTCGGTCAGGGCGAGCTTGCGGGTCGAGCGCTGCAAAAGCCGCACGCCAAGCGACGCCTCGAGCTCGGTCAGGCGTCGCGACAGGCGCGACTTCGAGATTCCCAGTACGCGTTCGGCCGCGGAAAAGCCGCCATGCTCGACGACCTGGGAAAAGTACATCAGGTCGTTCAGATTGTGTGCGTCGACGTTCATTTCATCGTTCCAATTCCAGAACAATCCATTGCAAACCGCCAGGAATTTCCCGGCAAATTGCTCAATATAATAGCCGCTTGTTTCAAAAATAACGCTATTCAATTGTTTCGAGGGCCCGTGCATGACGATTGCTCGCACACTTGACCGTATTGTCCCCGCATTTCGCGCGACTGAAGGCGGCGGTTTTGTCGTCCAGCGGCCATTTCCGACCCGGCTCCTGACGGACTTCGATCCCTTCCTGCTACTCGACGAGATAGGGCCGGTCGAATACGGCCCGGGCGAGGCCAGAGGGGCGCCAGCCCATCCGCATCGCGGATTCGAAACGGTCACTTACGTGCTCGACGGGCGCTTTCAGCATCGCGATTCCGCAGGACATGCGGGCTCGCTCAGCCCCGGCGACGTGCAATGGATGACGGCCGGTGCCGGCGTCGTTCACAGCGAAATGCCGGATCCCGCATTCGCGGCGTCAGGCGGCCGTTCCCACGGGTTCCAGTTGTGGATCAACCTGCCGCGGCGCGACAAGCTGATCGCCCCGCGCTACCAGGACATTCCCGCCGATCGCATCCCGGTCGCCATGTCGCCGGACGGTCGAGCACGCGTCAAGGTCATCGCCGGCGACGTGTTCGGCGTGAAGGCCGCGATCGAGACGCGCACGCCGATCCTCTATCAGCACTTCACGCTCGAACCGGGCGCAAGCATCGCGCAAGCGGTGCCCGCGGGTTTCCGCGTGTTTGCATACCCGATAGCGGGCACGGGCTTCTACGGGCCGGATCGACAAGCAGTCGATGCGCGCCATATGGTGATCTATGGCAACGACGGCGACACGGTCACGTTCTGCGCCGACGACGCGCCACTCGATCTGCTGCTGATCGGCGGCATGCCGCTGAACGAGCCGATCGTGCGCTGTGGCCCTTTCGTCATGAATACCGAGGAGGAGATCCGGCAGGCTGTCGCCGACTACCAGGCCGGCCGGATGGGTCGAATCGCATCTTGAAGGCGATGCAAACATGCCGCGAGTGGGACGGAATTGCGTCACAATGAAGACTTGAACCACGCGGCCGTACGCCACCAGAAGGAACCTCTCCCCGTGAATTTCGAACACCTGATCCAGATCAATGCCGACGATCCGGCCGTGCCTCATTTGACGCGCGAGCAACTTTGGGAAGGTCTCGTGCTGCGCGCCGAGCAGCCGCAGCTGTTCGTGATCGGCCTTGATCGTTGCGTCGTCCGCGAGCGTACGGAGACGACGCTCGAACGCGAGTTGCACTACGGCCACGCGACGGTGTGTGACCGCGTGACGTTCACGCCGAATGAACAGGTGCGCTACGACATCCATGCGGCCGACGGCGAAATCGGTGGCTCGCTGACCATGACGATCGAAGAGCGCGACGACCAGCAACTATTCCTGCGCTTCGAATACCGTACGACACTTGTGGTCAGCGACGACAGCGAGGACGCACGGCAGACCCAGGGAATCGTCAAGGAGGCGTACCGTACCGCCGACATCGATACCGTGCGGCTGATCCGCGAATATGCACAAGGACGCAAGGATCCCGATCCCCTGCATTGATGTCGTGCCGTTGGCGGCCGTGATCGACCGCCTCTTTGACTCACCCTATCAATCTCACGATCCCGATCGAGAAAGATTCTTTGTAAATGGGAATAGTTATCATTTAGAATTCATTCCATCGAATCGACATTGCCCGATCAACCGAATGACCGACACCATGCGCTCGAATACGCTGACCTTGCGCCACACCGGTGGTGCCCTTGGAACCAGCCGCCAGAAGGCGGCGGCGGTCACGGCACCGGCAAAACCTGCCGATTCACGCCGCCACGCCGGCACGCGAACCGTCACCAGCGATTCGCTGCTGCAAGGCCACAGCCACATCAGCATCGCACACAACGGCGAAACCTATCAGTTGCGTGCCACGCGGCTCGGCAAGCTGATTCTGACGAAATAAGGACAGAGTATTGTGGGGACCACCTCCTGAGAGGTGTTAGGCATTAGCCAGCGTAACGGCTTGCACGCGAGATCTAGACCCCTTCGTGCAAACACACTCAAGCAGCCGTTACAGCAAGCCAAGCCACTTTTTTGGTTCTCGCAGAGGGTAAGGGAGCGACACGTCATCCGACGTGTCGCTTTTTATTTTGACGCGGGTCGCCCGATACGAACCGGCCTTCCGGCCGATATCAGCCCTTCAGCGCGGCAATCACTGCACGCGCGACTGCAGCATCCTGCTCCGACTTGACGCCCGATACACCGATCGAACCGACGGTCTCGCCGTCGGCCACAATCGGCACGCCGCCCTCGACCAGCCCTACCAGCGGCGCGCTCAGAAACGACACGCGCCCTTGCAGGACAATTTCCTCGTATGCCTTGCTTTCCCGACGACCCAGTGCGGACGTCCGGCCCTTGCCAATCGCCATCTCGACCGTCCCTGGCGCCGCGCCGTCCATTCGATGGAGATGCAGCAGATGTCCGCCGTCGTCGAAGATTGCGATTGTCACCGACCACTGGTTGGCAACCGCATACGCTTCCGCAGCTGCGGCCATCTTCATGACTTCATCGCTGGTCAGCACAGGTTTGGTTTTCATCGGACACCTCCTGGATGACGAGAATGTGCCTCACAGCATGATAGCGTCGCGTCAAAAGCCCCAGAACATCAGCCACCACGCACTATCGACGACGGCCAAAGCGGCGGCAAACCACACGAACGCCATCACGCGGCGCGGCAACCCGGCATAACGCCCTGCCACCTGCCATGCGAGCCATGCGCTCCATAGATTCGCGCCGACCAGGATTGCGATCCGCACATCCGAGGCCCAGCCGAGCGGCACATGCTCGGCGCGCAGCAGCGACAGCGTCGTGGCCGACAAGCCAAGAAACACGCCTGCGCCGGCAAGCGGAATCAGCGCTTGCGCAAGGTGGTGTAGACGGACGCGGTCGAAGCGGCCGAGCATTGCGGTTGCACCGGCCAGCAGCACGAGCAGCGCCGTGCCATAAACGAGGCCCGTCCCGACGATATAGCTGACGACCAACCCGCCATCGAGCCACGAGAATACGTCGTTACGCTCGGGATAATGCGTGAGCAGAAACCACGGCGCGTTGGTCTCGAGCGGCCACGTGATGTCGTGATCGATCAGCCAGCCCGCGAGCCATTGCTTGATCTGCACGAACCACGGGCTGACGGTCCAGTGGAATGCGCCGATCGCGACGCCCAGCAGGCCGTACAGAATCAGTGCGGTGTCCCACGGGCTCGCTTGCTGCGCGCCGAGTTTCACGACCTCCTCGGACGGCGAACGCCACGTCAGTTCGATCGCGTCGCGGTGGCCACTGCAACGGCCGCACATATGGCATGGCGCCGCGCCCTTCATGTTGCGCAACGGCACGAGCGGCGCGCAATTGACCGGGATCACTCGATGTCCGTTCTCGCCGCGCTTGTACGAAAGGCGCCACGCATCCTCGTCGACCTTGTAGCGCATCGGCGCGAGCCGGGCGAGCAGTCCGAATACGCCGTTGACCGGACAAAGATATTTGCACCACACGCGTTTCTCACGGCCGTACAGCAAACCGATCACGATCGCGGCCGCGGTCGACCCGCCAAGCACGAGCAGCACGGCAAGCGGATATTGGTAGACGCTGACCATCTGCCCGTAGATCGTCGTGATCCCGAATGCGACGAAGGGCCAGCCGCCCCAGCGCATCCAGCGCGGAATCGCCCGCCCGCGCCCGTACTTGCTCGCATATTCGGACAACGCGCCTTCCGGACAGAGCACGCCGCACCAGACGCGGCCGAGCATCACCATCGACAGCAGCACGAACGGCCACCAGATGCCCCAGAACACGAATTCCGCGGCAAGCGTCAGGTTGCTCCAGAGGTGCGCGGAATCGTCCGGCAACGGCATGATCGCCGGCACGATGATAAGAAACGCATAGACGGCCACGACCACCCACTGGATGCCGCGGATCAGCGCGCCATGGCGCTGCATCCATTGGCCAGCCTGTGCGAGCCTGCCCGGTTTTGCGCCGACGATCGCGCTCATGCCGGACGTCCCGCGGACACGGCCGGGCGCCGGCTCGCACGCTTGAGCAGCAGCCAGACGACCGCCCAGTACACCGCGTATGCGATCAGGTTCATGAGCGCAGGATGCGCGCGATAACCGGTCAGCGTCGCGACGAGCGAACCGAACGTGCCCGAATCGTCGAGAAGCGCCGATGTATCCCACACCTGCGACATGCCGAGCGGCAGGATTTCCTTGTCGATCAGCTTGTCGACGCCCGTCTGGAACAGGCCCGCGCCCAGGAACAGCAGCATCACTTCGGTGACGCGGAAAAAGTGGCGCCACGAGAAATACTTGCCGCCGAGCTGCAGCACGTAAAACGTCAACAGCGCGAGACCGAGACCGATGACGACGGCGAGCACCTGGCTGCCATCGACGTGACCCGACTGGCCGAAACCGAGGCCGTACAGGAAGATCACCGTTTCGCTACCCTCGCGCGCGATCGCAAGCGCGACCAGCACGGCAACGCCCCACCAGTTCGATCCGCGCGTGCTCTGCTGCAGCGACTGCTCCATGTCGCGCTTCAGCGTACGGCCGTGCTGACGCATCCACAACACCATCTGCACAATCAGCACGCATGCGATCAGGACCATCGCCGTCTGGAAATAGTCCTGCGCGTCGCCGGACAACACTTCGGTGAACCCGACGAGCGCGGCGCCAAGCCCGACCGCCATCAGCAGCCCGGCACCGACGCCGGCCCACAGATACGGCAAACCGCGACGCGCATCGCCATCGCCGTTTTTCAGCCATGCATAGAGAATGCCGACGACGAGGAGCGCCTCGACGCTCTCCCGCCAGACGATGAACAAAATCTGACCCATCGATAACTCCCTGACGCGCGACGCGTACACGCGCCCGCGCGCAGTTGAAACTGCATTACTTCGCGACGATCACGCCCTGCGCCTGCTGGTGAAAATCGTCGAAAAACTTGTATTCGCCCGGCGACTGCGGTGCGACGACGACGAACGACTCTGCGCCCGGCGCAAGCACCTTCTCCTTGCGCAGCTGCACGCTCTCGAATTCGGCAGCACCCTTGCCGGTGTTCCGGATCTCGATCTTGAAACGCTGGCCGGCCGGCACTTCGATGCGGGCGGGATTCAGCTTGCCGTCCGCCATCTCGAGCTTGAACGTCGGCAGATCGGCTGCCTGCGCCGCGCCAGCGAGCAGGAACACCACGGCCGTCGCGACGAATTTCTGGGGGAATTTCATGCTTGGTTCTCTACGAAGACGACTCGCGCGAAGCGGGCCGTCCGTTACGCAACCGATCAGTACCCGCCCTTCTTGCCGATGCCGGCGAACGGGAAGTCGTATTCGAGAGTGACGGGCTTGAACCACGCGCCCACGCCGGTTTCCTTGTCGACGTGACGGCCAAACGCCATATGACCCATCTGCATCGGCGGCTTCACGGTCATCGTCAGGTGATACTTGCCGGGGCCGTTCAACTTGATGTTGTCGCCGTAGTGCGGGCCATCGCTCGCGACCATGCCCATCAGGTCGCCTTCGGCCTTCCACTTCGCGTCACCCTGCTTCGTCAGCTTGTACGTAACCTGCAGGTAAGGCATCCAGTCGCCCTGCGCGAAACCGGTCGGGTTGTCCTTGACGGCATGGATGTCCGCTTCGAGGTGGATGTCCGAATCCGATGCCTTGCGCATCATCCCTTCCGGATCCATCGTGATCGGCTGCAGGTACACCGCACCGATTTCCATCCCGCCGTGAATTTGCTGCTTGCCGATCGGATACTCAGCCGCCGATGCCGACATGGCGGCCAGTGCCGCCGCTACCGCAACCGAAGTGCGGATGAACGAAGAACCCAACATGGACACTCCTTGTTTTTATCTGACAAATGCATGGCTGCCAGGTCGGACAGCCTGCCGGCAAACATTAACGCGATGAAGAACGTTAATGCGAACTATTCTCAATACTCGCGGAGTTTAGCACCGAAAGTGCTGAGGGACAAACCGGCAACCATGTAAAACCCTGATCTGACAAGGCTTAACAGACGGATTACAGGCCGTCCCGCGTAACGGTGTGAAAGATTTACTGAGCGCCGCTCACGTGATCGCCGACGTTCGCGCCAAATACCCGCTCGCGCAGGAGCGCAAGCTGATCGCGTGTCTGCGCGGCCTTTTCGAACTCGAGATTCTTCGCGTAATCGGCCATCTGCTTTTCGAGGCGCTTGATTTACTTGGCGATCTGCTTTTCGGACATGTCCTCGAATTTCGCGCGCTGCTCCGCCTCCTTCAGCTCCGCACGCGCCTCGTCGGCGTTGTAGACGCCGTCGATGATGTCCTTGATGCGCTTCACGACGCCGCGTGGCGTGATGCCCATCTTCTCGTTGTATGCGATCTGCTTCGCGCGTCGCCGCTCGGTCTCGCCGATCGCGCGCTTCATCGAATCGGTCATCGTGTCCGCATAAAGGATCGCCTTGCCGTTGACGTTACGCGCGGCGCGGCCGATGGTCTGGATCAGCGAGCGTTCGGCCCGCAGGAAACCCTC
>NZ_JAHACR010000005.1 GCF_018375725.1 Burkholderia sp.
GTCGGCGGCCACGGCTGCATCGGCGAACAGCGACGCGACGGCGATCGCCGCGAGCGCGCGGCGGCCGGACTGCGCGACTGTCATCGATTCAGCTTCCGGATGCGTTCGGACGGCGTGATGATGTCGGTCAGGCGGATGCCGAACTTGTCGTTGACGACGACCACTTCGCCCTGCGCGATCAGGCAGCCGTTGACGAGCACGTCCATCGGCTCGCCGGCCAGGCCGTCCAGCTCGACGACCGAGCCTTGCGCCAGCTGCAGCAGGTTGCGGATCGCGATCTTCGTGCGGCCGAGCTCCACGGTCATCTTGACCGGGATGTCGAGAATCATCTCGATGTCGTTGTGCGTCGACGCCGCCGCCGCCTTCGACAGCGGCTGGAACACGCCGGCGCTCGTCGCATTCGACGCGATCGGCTGTTCGTTCTGTTCGGCGAGCGCGGCCGCCCAGTCGTCCATCGCCGTGTCCGCCTCGGCTGCCGGGGCAGCGGCCGCGAGCGCGGCGTCGGCAAGCGCCTGCGGATCGTCGTCCGGCGTCTGATTCAGCTCAGTCATATCCACTTTCCTTCATCGTGTCGTTCGCGCCGAGCATCTTCTGCACACGCAGCGCATATTGACCATTGAAAATCCCGTAACCGCATTCCATGACCGGCACGCCGTCGACCTTGGCGGTGATCGTGTCCTCGATCGCAAGCGGCAGCACGTCGCCGGCGCGCAGGTTCAGGATCTGCTCGAACGTCGTCGGAATGTCGGCGAGATCCGCCGTCAGCTCGACCTCGGCCGCCTGCACCTGCTGGGACAGCACGCGCACCCAGCGGCGGTCGACTTCGAGCGCCTCGCCCTGGATCGGCGAGCTCAGCACGTCGCGGATCGGCTCGATCATCGAGTACGGCATGCAGATGTGCAGCGTGCCGCCCGTCGGCCCGAACTCGATCGAGAACTGCGTGACGATCACGATCTCGTTCGGCGTCGCGACGTTCGCGAACTGGGTGTGCATCTCCGAGCGCATGAACTCGAACTGCAGCGGCCGCACGCTCTTCCAGGCGGTCGTGTAGTGCTCGAACACGAGGTTCAGCAGCTTGCCGATGATGCGCTGCTCGGTCGCGGTGAAATCGCGCCCTTCGACGCGCGTGTGGAAGCGCCCGTCGCCGCCGAACAGGTTGTCGACGACGAAGAACACGAGGTTCGGATCGAACACGAACAGCGACGTGCCGCGCAGCGGCTTCACGTGCACGAGGTTCAGGTTCGTCGGGATCGGCAGGTTGCGGGTGAACTCGCTGTACTTCTGCACCTTCACCTGGCTGACGGAGATTTCCGCCGTGCGCCGCATGAAGTTGAAGATACCGATGCGCAACAGGCGCGCGAAGCGGTCGTTGATGATCTCGAGGCCGGGCATCCGGCCGCGGACGATCCGCTCCTGCGTCGCGATGTTGTACGGGCGCACGCCCGCCGCGTCGCGCTTTTCGTCGGTCGAGTCGGCTTCGCCCGTAACGCCCTTGAGGAGTGCATCGACCTCCTCCTGGGACATGAACTCTGAGTGGCCCATGCGCGTTCCTTTGCCGGCGGCGTTGCGGTTACTGGACGACGAATTCGGTAAACAGCACGTCGTCCACCTGCGCGCGCTGGTTGCCCGGCTGCGTCGGCTGCTCGATCAGGCCCTTCAGCTCGCCGGCGAGCGCGCGCTTGCCGTCGGGCGTCGCGAGTTCCTCCGGACGCTTGTTCGACAGCGCGAGCAGGACGCGGCTGCGGATTTCCGGCATCCGCGCGGTCAGCTGCTCCTGCGCCTTCGGATCGGTCAGCTTCAGCGACAGGCCGACGCGCAGGTAATGCTGGGCGCCGTCGTCGGACTGCAGGTTCACGGTCAGCGGATCGAGGGCGAAGAACGCGGGCGCGGCGAGCGGCGGCGGTTCGCTGGGCGCGGCGGCATGGCCCAGGCCCGCTCTCGTCAGGAACACATACATGCCGGCCGCGGCGGCGGCCGCCACCCCGAGCACGATGACGGCGAGCAGCGCGAGGCGCTTGGTCTTGCCGGACGATGCCGGCTTGTCGGCGGGATTTGCGGTCGTGGTGGCCATGTGAATGCGTGCGTGATGTCTCGTAGCATGCATTGTTCGGCATCCGGCCGTCAGCCGATGGGTGGAAAAGAGGGGGGAATTGCGGCTATCTCAGCCGATTGTCGAACGGGAATGACAGATGTCCGGCGCGTGCGGGCCGCTCCGGATGGCGGCCGGACGGAACGGGACCGGTGAAGCGGAGGATGTCATGCGGCGCACCGCCCGCCGTGCGCGCACCGGCCCGGTCAGATGGGCAGCAGGGTCAGGAGCGGCGCGATCAGAACCATCGCGACGCCCGCGATCATCATCGTGAGGCTCGACACGACGCCTTCCTCGCGGCCGATTTCGCGCGCCTTCGCGGTGCCGACGCCATGCGCGGCCGCACCGAACAGCGCGCCGCGCGCCAGCCGCGTGCGCATCGGCACGAGCGCGAGCACGATTTCGCCGAGCAGCATCCCGCAGATGCCGGTCGCGATCACGAACAGCGCGGTCAGATCCTTCGGCGCATGGATCTTGTCGGATACCGCGAGTGCGAACGGCGTCGACACCGAGCGGGTCATCAGCGAGCGCTGCAGCTCGGGCGACAGGTGCAGCAGCTTCGCCAGCAGCAGCGAGCCGCAGATCCCCGCGACGATGCCGACCGCGACGCCGACGGACAGCGACAGCCAGTGCCGGCGGATCAGGTCGCGATAGTCGTAGATCGGCACCGCGAATGCGATCGTCGCCGGGCCGAGCAGCCACATCAGCCAGCGCGTGTCGCGAAAGTAGACGGAATAGGGAATGCCCGTCGCCGCGACGAGCGCGACCAGCACGCCGGGCACGAATATGAGCGGCGAGAACAGCAGCGTCTTCTTGTACGCATAGAGGCGTTTCGACGCGAAATACAGCGCGACCGTCAGCACGAAGCAGCCGACGGAAATCGCGGCGTTGACCTGGTCGGCCGACAGATTCGACAGAGAAGCAAACATGAGGCGCGGCTCCGGATCGGGGGACGGGCGGGCGTCAGCCGCGCACGCGGCGGCGTCCGGCGAGCACGCGCTGCGCGGCGAGCTTGCGTTCGAGCTTCGCGGCGAGATCGACCGCGACGGCCACCGCGACCATCACGAACGCGGTGCCGGCCACGACGACGAGCGCGAGCCGCCAGCCGTCTTCGCGGAACAGGCCGCCGTACTGGACGGCAGCGACCGCGGCGGGCACGAAGAACAGCAGCATGTCGGACAGCAGCCAGTTCGCGCCGTCCTTGACCCAGGCCGGGGCGACGCCGCCGCTGAACAGCAGCACGAGCAGCACCGCGAGGCCGATCACGCCGGACGGAATCGGCAGCCCGACTGCGCGCACGGCCCAGTCGACCGCCAGCCACAACGCCGCGAGCGCGGTCGCCTGCAGCACGATCCGGCCGGCATGCGCGACATGCGCCGCGGGGACGGGACGAACGGCAATGGTCGCGATCGACTTGCTCATGGCGGGATTCCCCTACAGATATTTTTCTAACGACGCAAGTATAGGATTCCCTCATCCATAAATAAAATGACTTGTCTCTATCCTAGTCATTCCATTTAGGAATTCACCCCCAACACGCTGCACCAATTCAGGGAGGCGCGGATGGAACTGCGCGCGCTGCGCTATTTCGTCGAGGTGGTCCGCCAGCAGAGCTTCACCGCGGCGGCCGACAAGCTGTTCGTGACCCAGCCGACCATCAGCAAGATGGTGAAGTCGCTGGAAGAGGAGATCGGCTCGCCGTTGCTGCTGCGCGACGGCCGGCAGATGGTGCTGACCGATGCCGGACGGATCGTGTTCCAGCGCGGGCAGGATGTGCTCGCCGCGCAGGCGCAGCTGCAATCGGAGCTGAACGACCTCGGCACGCTCGGCCGCGGCGAACTGACGATCGGCATCCCGCCGCTCGGCGGCTCGCTGTTTACACCGATCATCGCCGCGTACAAGCAGCGCTATCCGAACATCGAGCTGAAGCTGTTCGAGCAGGGCTCGCGGATGATCGAGGCGGCGCTGATGTCGGGCGAACTGGAGCTGGGCGGCTTGCTGGAGCCGGTCGATCCGGACATGTTCGACGTGCTGCCGATGGTGCGCGCGCCGCTGTGGCTCGTCGCGCCGCGCGAATCGCGCTGGGACGAGGATCGCGCGGTGCCGCTCGCCGATCTCGCGCGCGAATCGTTCGTGTTCTACGCCGAAAGCCTCGCGCTGAACGACACCGTGCTCGATGCGTGCCGGAAGGTCGGCTTCACGCCGTCGATCGTGAGCCGCAGCGGACACTGGGATTTCATGGCGGCGCTGGTCCACGCGGGCGTCGGCATCGCGCTGTTGCCCGAGCCGTATTGCCGGCGGCTCGACGCCGGACAATTCACGTGCCGGCCGATCGTCGAGCCGGAAATCACGTGGGCAATCGTGCTCGGCTGGCTGAAGAAGGGCTACCTGTCGCACGCGGCGCGCGCATGGCTCGACGTCGCGCGCGCGACGCTGCCGATCGCGCCCGGCGACGATCTCGCGTTCGGCGCGTTGCGCGCGCGCTGAACCCGGTCAGTGACCGATCGCGGGGCCCGCGCCTTTCCTCGGCTTCGTGATCCAGACGAGCGCCGCGAGCACGACGAATACGATCGCCGACAGGTGGAAGAAGTCATTGGTCGCCATCATGAAGCCCTGCTGGGTGACGATCTGGTTGATCTGCGCGTTCGACATCTGGCCGGCGATGCCGAGTTGCGACAGCGCGCCCTGGTAATCGGCCGTGCTCTGCGCGTAGACGCTCACCGATTCCGACAGCCGCGCATGGTGATAGATCGCGTCGTTCTCCCAGAACGTCGAGCTGGCCGCGGTGCCGATCGCACCCGACAGCGTGCGCAGGAAGTTCGACAGCCCGGACGCGCTCGCGAGCCGGTCGTCGGAAATGCTCGACAGCGTGATCGTCGTCATCGGCACGAAGAAGCACGCGACGCCGATCCCCTGCACGAGCCGCGGCAGGATCACATGGTTGAACGGCACGTCGAGCGTAAACGTCGAGTTCCAGATCGACACGCCGGCGAACACGCAGAACGCGAAGCTCGCGACCATGCGCAGGTCGAGCCGGTGCATGTTGCGGCCGATCAGCGGCGACAGCACGAGCGCGAGCAGCCCGACCGGCGCGATCGCGAGCCCGGCGAGGCCCGCCGTGTAGCCCATCACCGTCTGCAGCCACAACGGGAAGATCACGACCGAGCCGAAGAACGCCATGAAGCCGAACGAGATGATCATCGCGCCCAGCGCGAAGTTGCGGTCCCGGAACAGCGACAGGTCGACGACCGGCTCCGCCTCGGTCGCCTCCCAGACCAGCATGAACGCGAGCGACACAACGGCGATCAGCGCGAGCGACACGATGAACATCGAGTTGAACCAGTCGCGGTCCTTGCCGAGGTCGAGCATCATCTGCAGGCACGACACGCCGATCACGAGCAGCGCCAGGCCGACCGCGTCGATCCGCTGCTTCGTCGTCTTCGTCTCGCGGCCGCGCAGCAGGACAAACGCGCAGGCCGCGGAGAAGAGGCCGATCGGCAGGTTGATATAGAAGATCCACGGCCACGTGTAGTTGTCGCTGATCCAGCCGCCAAGCAGCGGCCCGAAGATCGGCGCGACGATCACCGTCATCGCCCACAGCCCGAGCGCGAGACCGCGTTTCGCGGGCGGATAGCTGCGCATCAGGATCGTCTGCGACAGCGGCACCATCGGCCCCGACACGAGCCCCTGCAGCAGCCGGAACGCAATCAGCGTCTCGAAGTTGGACGCGAGGCCGCATAGTGCGGACGCAAGCGTGAATGCGAGCACCGACAGCGTGAAGAGCCGCACCTCACCGACGCGCCGCGCAAGCCAGCCGGTCAGCGGCACCGCGATCGCGGACGCGACCGAATACGACGAGATCACCCACGTGCCTTCGCTCGTCGCGACGCCGAGGCTGCCGGAGATCGTCGGCACCGCGACGTTCGCGATCGACGTGTCGAGCACTTCCATGAAGGTGCCGAGCGCGAGCCCGACCGTGAGCAGCGCGAGTACGCCGCCGGACAGCGGCGCCGGTTCGGCAGTGCGAGGCATGGTGGAAGTCGTGGTGACGGACATTCAGGTCTCCTGGACGGGGTGCGCGTGGCGCATGCGTCCGAAACGCCGGTACGCGGCGTGGCGCGTGCCGGCGATATCAAAAGCGGGCAGGGCGGGCATAAGAGCATGCCGCATCATCTTCTGCCCAGACAGATAAATAAGCGAGCGTTTAACCTGAACATCGCGGCGCCCGGCATGGTGTCAGGCCGCCGGATCGTGGTCCGGCGCGCCTGCGCCGGCGGGCTGGCAGCCGGGCGAACCCGGCCCGTTCGCGATGAAGCGTTGCAGCAGACCGGTCAGCACGAGGAGTTCGTCGGCCGAAAAGCCGGCCAGTTGCGCATTGAGCGCGTTGGCGATCAGCGCCGGCAGCGCGCGGGCGGCCTGCGCGCCACGTCCGGTCAGCGTCAGTTCGATCACCCGCCGGTCCTGCGCGCTGCGTGCGCGGGCGATCAGGCCCTTGCGCTCGAGGCGGTCGAGCATGCGTGTCATCGAGCCGCTGTCGTACGACAGCTTGCGGGACAGTTCGAACGGCGTGCGTGCGTAGCCGCGCGCGAGCAGCAGGATCACGCTGATCTGCTGCGCGGTCAGGTCGAGCGGCGCAAGCGCGCTGTCCAGCCGCTCGACCATCGCCTGACGCGCTTTCGTCAGGTAATAGCCGAGGCTCGTTTCCAGCTCGATGTGCTCGGGATCGTAAAGGCCGCTGTTCATGTGCTTGCGCGCAAGGGAACCGTTTCGGAAAAAACGCGCCCAGTATCTTGAAAATTGATTGCATAGTCAATCTTGCCTGACGCCTCGCGCGGGGCCCTTTGAACGTGCCCGCCGCAAGCGGGCCGTAATGGCCGGTAAACCGGCCAGCCGCGGCGGTAATACTCCCTGGCCGCCGCGCGGCTTACCCTAACGCCTGCGCGGCATTCCCGCCGTCAGTTACCATTCGGCCAGGCCTGCGGCACATCGGCCGCATCGCGCTCGCCCGGTCGCCGGGCCAGGCGCCCAGACAGGAAACACACCATGCCGTACGTCCCATCCCCGCGCGTTTGCCGACCGCTGAGCGCCGCCGTCGCCTTCGCGACCGCCGTGCTGCTCGCCGGCTGCGTCGGGCCGAACTATCACCGGCCTGCCACGCCGATGCCCGCCGCGTTCAAGGAAGCGCCCGCCGGCTGGAAGGTCGCGCAGCCGGCCGACGGCGTCGACCGCGGCGCGTGGTGGACCGTCTACAACGATCCGCAGCTGGTCACGCTGATCGACAAGCTCAACGCATCGAACCAGACCATCGCGCAATCGGCCGCCGCATACCGGCAGGCGCGCGCGCTCGTCGACGAGGCGCGCGCCGCGTATTTCCCGACCGTCGGCTTCTCGGGCACGAAGTCGCGATCGAGATCGCCGGGCACGACGCTGGCCTCGTCGGGCTCGACCGTCGGGCCGGGCAAGATCAACACCAGCTACAAGGTCGGCGTCGATGCGTCGTGGGAGCCCGACCTGTGGGGCAAGGTGACCCGCAACGTCACCTCGCAGCGCGCCGGCCAGGCGGCGGCGGCGGCCGATCTCGCGAATGCGCGGCTGTCGCAGCAGGCGACGCTCGCGCAGACCTACTTCCAGCTGCGCACCGCCGATGCGCTGCAGAAGCTGCTCGACGACACGGTCGCGTCGTACCAGCGCGCACTGCAACTCACGCAGAACCAGTATGCGCAGGGCACCGTCGCGCGCTCGGACGTGATCCAGGCGCAGACGCAGCTGCAAAGCGCGCAGGCGGCCGCGATCGACAACGGCGTCGCGCGCGCGCAATACGAACATGCGATTGCGACGCTGATCGGCGAACCCGCATCGACGTTCTCGCTGCCGCCGCTTCCGCTCACCGCCGAGCCGCCCGTCGTCCCGGTCGATGTGCCGTCCGCGCTGCTCGAGCGCCGGCCCGATATCGCGGCGGCCGAACGCCGCGCAGCGGCCGCGAACGAACAGATCGGCGTGGCGATCGCGGCGTTTTTCCCGACGCTCACGCTCTCGGCGAACGGAGGCGTGGAAAGTTCGATGTGGTCGCAGCTGTTCATGCTGCCGTCGCGCTTCTGGACGGTCGGCCCGCAGCTCGCGGCGACGCTGTTCGACGCGGGCCTGCGCGCCGCGCAGACCGAAGCGGCGCGCGCCACGTACGACCAGGATGTCGCCGCGTACCGGCTGTCGGTGCTGACGGCATTCCAGGACGTCGAGGACAATCTCGCATCGCAGCGCATCCTCGCGCAGGAAGTCGAGGTGCAGCGTCAGGCGGTGGACAGTGCGCAGCACGCGCTCGCGATCGTGACGAACCAGTACAAGGCCGGCACGGTCTCCTACCAGAACGTGCTGACCGCGCAGACAACCGCGTTCGCCGCGCAGCAGAAGCTCACGTCGATCTCGGGCCAGCGGATGGTGTCGTCGGTCGCGCTCGTGAAGGCGCTCGGCGGCGGCTGGGACGTCTCGCAGATCGCACGCGAGACGGGCGGCGCCGAAGCGCCCGCACCGGCTGGCGCGGCGCCCGAAAACGCGACACCGGTCGCGCAGAAGTAAAAAGCGATGCGGCGTGCGTATCAGCGCGCCGCGTCGCCATAGATCAGCGACACCGCGCCGTTCCCGATCGGGTGGCCGAGCAGGTTCAGCAAGCCGGCGAGATTCGCCTGCTGCTCGGGCGCGGCGTGCGCGGTGCCGCGAAACCCGGCATTGGCCGCGCCGAACGCGCCATGCCCATCGAGGAACAGCGGGCCCTGAATCGTCGTCAGGTCGAGATCCGCGCTCGCGCCCTTCGCCTGCAGCACCGCACGGTACGAACCGAGCGGCTTCACGCGCGACACGCGCGAACTCATCCCGTCGATCGTCACCGTCAGCTGGCCGAACGCATTCTTGCCGAGCAGCCGCCAGTCGCTCCAGCCGAGCCGGACATCGCCTTGCAGGTCGAGCGTATTGAACGGCGTGCCGAGCCCCGCGAGCAGCGACGCCGGCACCGCCATCGTGCCCGCGGACATCACCGCGCCGCGCCACGTCGCATCGAGCGTGACCGGCTCGGGCATCGCCTCGGTCTGCCGCATCCGCATCCGCACGCGGCCCGTCAGCAGCGGCCAGAACTGCGTGCGCCATTCGATCCGGCCCGGCAGCAGCGTTGCCGCGCTGCGTTCCACGCCCGGCGCGAGCATCAGCGTCGCCGAGCCTCGCCAGAGCGACCCTTCCGGATCGACGAGATTCACGTGGCCGTCCGTCGCGTTCGCGAATTGCGGCGCGACCCATGCGGCCGGTGCGAGCGACACGAGCGTGATCGCGCTCGCGAGCCCGCCAGCGGCCAGCCACGGCAATGCGGCGACGAGCCGCTTCGACCATGGTTTCATCGGCCCGCCCGCGGTGCGGTCTGCATCATCGCCGGCCTCACTTCTGCACCGCCGGCTGCATCACGGCCGTCAGGTCGACCTGGCCGTCGTCTTTCAGCGCGCTCACGTGCGCCTCGCCGACCTGCACCTTGAACTGCTTGCGCGCATCGTCGAGCCATTGCGTCCACGCGGGAAACGACACGTTCTTCATCTGGATCTGCACGCCGCTGCCGAGCACCTGCGTCTGCGCGGCAGGCATGCCGTGATCGGACAGCGACGCCGTCAGCGCATCTTTCAGTGCGCCGCCGGTCGGCGCGACGCCTTGCGCCGCCGCGGCGAGCGAACGTGCCTCGTTCGCCTGCGCGGTCATCTGCGCGAGTTCGCTGCGCATCGACGGCAGTTCGCGCGTGATCCGTGCGCGGCCTTCCTGCGCGGGCGCCCACAGCACCGAATAGGCGATCGCGGCCGCCAGCACGGCGCCGCCCCAGCCGAGCAGGGTTTTCTCGCGCGGGGTGCGCTCGCCCCAGAATTGCTTCAGCGTTTCATTCAGTTCAGCCTTCATGACCGGCTCCGGATCGTCCATTTGCCCGTGCTGCTGTCGACTTCGCCCGTCAGCCCGTTGCGCGCGAGACGCTGCGTGAAATCCGGATCGACCTTCACATCGGGCTTGAAGCCGACATCGAGACGCCGGTCGTGATAGTCGAGCGACGCGATGCCGTTTTGCGGCAGCGCGCCGAGCGAGCGCGACAGGCCGCTTGCGAGCGCGAGGAAATCGTTCGGCGACAGTTCGCCCGCCGCGACGCGCAGCTGGTCGAGCTGGCGCGTCATCTGCGCGGACGGATCGAGCACCGTCGTGGTCTTCGGGAACGCGGACAGCAGCGTTTCGGTGATCTGCGCGGACAGCGCATCGCGCTCGCGCGAGAGCTTCCACCACGACAGGTTCATGCCGATCACGGCGACGCCGAGCGTGGCCGCCGCGAGCGCGACCGGCACGCGCAGGCGCTTGACGGTCGCCTGGTCGAAACGCCAGGGCTTCGCCTCGAATTCGAACTGGCACAGGTCGAAGCGCTCGGCAAGCGCACGCCGCGCGAACGTATCGAACGGCAGGGCGGCCGCGTCCGGCATCGACGCGGCATCGCGCAACGCCGGATCGCCGGTCCGCCCGATCGACGCCAGCCGCGGCTCCGCGCCCGGCTCGCCGAGCGCGTACAACTCGACAGGCGCACCGCCCGTCAACGCGGCGAGGGTCGCGGCGGCGCGCTGCGCGGGCGCGGCGAACCCTTCGCCCAGCGCGCCGCGCGCCACCGCCAGTTCGAGACGCGACTCGCCGAGCACGTCCGCCTGCGCGTCCGCTTCGACGAGGACCGCCTCGACCGGCACCGCGACCCCCATCACCGCGGCGACCGCGGGCTGGCGCGGCACGGCCGCCGCAGATGCACCCGCCTCGCCTTCGGCCGGCGGCGCGGAATCGGCCGCCGCCGGCGCGACCGGTGAGGGCAGGCAACGCATCGCGGGCACCGCACGCAGGTTGCGGTGCCCCGCGGCGACGAACGCGTCGCAGATCGTGCGAAACCAGGCGCGATCGACGATTGCCAGCACACGGCGGCCGTCCGGCAGCACGGCCGGATCGAGTGCGATATGACAGGTCTGCGGGTCCTGGATCAGCTGATCCTCGACAATGTTGGGCAGCGCCTGGCGCAGCTTCGGCCCCTTGAGGGGCGGCACGGTCGCCGCCAGCAGCAGCACGTCGCGCGCGGCGACGACCAGCACCGTCGTGACCGCCCGCGGCAGGAGCGCGAGGGCGGCGCGGCCGGCGCGCTGCGTCTGGCCGGCCTTGTCGACGAGCACGAACGGCAGCTCGGGCCATTGCCATTCCTGCAACGGCACGGCGGGCTCGCGCGGCGGCAGTAAAACAATCAATGTGCTCAAGAGCTCCCCTCCCGAATGGCGTCGTTATAGTTGATCGCGGATGCGTACGACCCGCGTCGTGTGGGTGGTCGGATCACGATACACGAGCGAGGTGCGATCCACCTCGGCGCGGTCGTGCTGAATCCGGCCATGCACGATGAAATAGCTCGAATTGACGTCGATCTGGCTCGAGTCGACCGTCGCGTTCGGCGCGCCCGCGCCGCGCAGCGCAAGCTGCACGTCGCCGACATTGCGGAAAAAAACCGTCTCGCGGCGCGACACCAGCGCCTGCGCCGACGCCACGCTCATCCCCGGCACAAGCGACGCGATCACCTCGGCGGGCGCCGTGTTCATGTTCACCGGCGTCGTCGTCGGCAGCACCGTGACGAACGGGCGCAGCCGTTCGACCATGTCCGGCGTCACGCCTTCGATGTCGAGCAGGCTGTCGACGCTCGTCATCAGGAGCGGGGCCGGCCCGCGCTCGCCGCCCGCCAGGCCCGGATCGTCGGTGAACGCGGCGCTGCCCTGCGTGCCGGTGCCGGCTTCCTGCACGGCCGGCGTGCTGGCCGCGCCGGGCAATGCCGCCGTCTGGAAGCGCGTCGCCGAATGCGCGATGCCGGCGCGCACCTGCATCGCGATCCGCTTCGCGAGCGCGCCGTCGTAGCCGAGCGAGGTCAGCAGCCGCTGGAACGCCTGCAGTTGCGCGGCATTGATCTGCAGCGCGCCGGGCGCGGGCGACGCGACCAGGTTGCGGAGATTGAATTTGGCCTGCGCATCCTCGATCGAGCCGGACAGGGAGGTGTCGTCGCCGCCGCTCGGCCCGGCGATCTTGCCGAGAAACTCCGACAGCTTCGTCGTCGCGATCGGCACGGCCCAGATCCCGCCGAGATACGTGATGCCGGGCGCGGTATCGCCTTCGGAGCGCAATACCATGCGCGTCCAGTCGAGCGCGCCGCGCGCGATCCATTGCGCCTGCGCGATCACGCGCTGGTTCTCGATGCGGCGGATCTGCACTTGCTGGCGCCACAGCATGCCCGACACGAGGATCGCCGACAGCGCGACGACGAGCAGCGCGGTGATGATCGCCGCCCCGCGTTGCCGGCGCGCGGTGATGCGATGCAGGGAGCGGGGCGCGCGCATAGTCATTCCCCGACGAGGAAGATGCGCGAGACCGGCACGCGCAGCGACGTCGCGCCGATGCTGACCTGCAGGCCCGTCACCGCCCGCGGCGGCGGCGCGTTGCCGAGCTGCGGCACCTTGAGCGCCTCGTTGTTCTGCGCGAGCGCCGCCTCGGCCGCCGGCATATTGGCCGTCCAGCCGACGCGCGGCACGTACAGCTGCGCGTTGATCGCGCCGACGCCGTTCATCAGCGCCACCGCATGCCAGCCTTCGATGCTGCTGTTCTTGAGCACGTCGCGCAGCCGGTTCGCCTCGTCGATCGGCGGCGACGCGAAGCGCACCACGCGGCCGCCCGCGATCCGGTAGCGGATCACCTGCAAGCGCGGCGCCAGACCCGGCGCGTCGAACTCGCGGACAATCTGCAGCGTGTTGCCGGCGATGCCGATCGCGGGCTGGCCGGCCTCGTCGTCCGTTGCCGCGCGGCGGGCATCGATGCGCATCTGGTCGAACATCTGCGCGAACACGCGCTCGTCCTCCATCGCGGCGGCGACCTTGTCGCGACCGCGCACGATCTGGTCGAGCCCGCGCCACGACAGCACGGCGACCACCGCAAGAATCGCGATCGCGATCATCAGCTCGATCAGCGTGAAGCCGCGTGACCTGCAGGCCGCGCCCGTGGAATACGGCGCAGCAGCCGTCCCCGGAATCCGTCCCGACGAACGTGCGCCTGACGCGCGCGGCGCAGGCGCCCCGGCGCGACGCAGGGAAGCGCCGGTCGAATGCGGCGCGGATGCGTCAGAGTGAGCGGCTGGTTTCATTCGGGATCACCGTCACCATCTGCGCAAGTGAGCCGGGATTTCCCGGCGCGCTCACCGAAATCTCGACACGCCGGAACACCGGGTTCGGCGTGGTGCTGACGCGCTGCGTACAGACGAGCTGCACGTTGCCCTGCGAACAGTCGAAGCTTTGCTCGCCGAGCGGCGGCCACGCGTGCGCGAGGCGCAGCTGGGCAAGCGCATTGTCGGCGCTCCAGCCGGCCAGCAGCCGGCGATGCAGGTCGGATGTGCCGTTCGCCATCGAGCCGACCGCACGGATCGATGCCGCGAGCGCCACGGCGATGATCGCCAGGGCGACCAGCACCTCGATCATCGTGAAACCGCGCGGGACACGGCCTCGGGCCGGGCGCCGCGCGGCGAAAAGCGGGAAGGGCGGCCGCCGGCGCATCGTCATTGCACCTGATAGCGGCCGTTGCCGGTGCCGACGATCGTCGTGCTGCCGGCCGGCGAATGCAGCGTCACGCGCACCGGCGTGTCGATGCTCTCGGTGCCGAACACGACGCGGCTGGCGTGCAGGTCGGAACCCGGATAGTCGATGTCGGCACCGGTGACGCCGCCGTCCCAGTCGCGCGGACGCAGCAGATCGTCGCGCAGTGTGCGCCAGCCGTCGGCGGTGCTCACATCGAACCGGAAGCCGTGTGCGGTCGGCTGCCACGCGATCGGGCGGGCGCGCACCTGAGCCTCGTCGCCCGCGGTCTCGAACAGCAGCGCGAGCCGCTGCGCCTCTTCACGCAGGTCGGTGCGCGGATTGCGCGTCAGCGACAGCGACGCGAGCGACACCAGCAGGCCCGCGATCACCAGCACGACCAGCATCTCGAGCAGCGTGAAGCCGCGCGCCCCGCCGGCCGCGCCTTTCGGATACGGCGCGGCGGACCTGCCCGGAGCACGCGCCGAACGCGGCGCGCCGGGGGCGCGCCCGGAAGGCTGCGCTTCCGGACGGCGGGACGCCGCGAAGCGCTCCCCGAAGCGAAAGGTCATACGGATGGCGGGCATGATCGGAACGGGCGTCGCGCCTGGGAGATCAGCGTCCGGTTACTGCCACGAACCGATATCGGTATCGTTGCCTTCGCCGCCTTCCTTGCCGTCGGCGCCGTAGCTGAACACGTCGATTTCGCCGTGCACGCCCGGGTTCAGATACTTGTAGGCGTTGCCCCACGGGTCGTTCGGCAGACGCTCGAGATAGCCGCCTTCCTTCCAGTTGTTCGGGATCGGATCGGTGGCCGGCTTCTGGATCAGCGCGTTCAGGCCCTGTTCCTGCGACGGATAGCGGCCGTTGTCGAGACGGTACAGCTTGAGCGCCTGCATGACCGTGCCGATGTCCTGCTTCGCGGCGATGCGGCGCGCTTCGTCCGGCCGGCTCATGATCTTCGGCACGATCAGCGCCGCGAGAATGCCGAGGATCGCGATCACCACCATGATCTCGATCAGCGTGAAACCGCGCTGACGGCGGCCGGCCTCGGTGCGGCGAGTGATCCACGTTTGCATGACTGACTACCTCTTTCCAAAAAAATGTCGTCGATTGAGCGAGCGCCCGCCACGATCGAAGGCCGTCCCCGCGGGACGGCGCCCCCGATTGCTCCGGGCGCGGAGCACGCATTGTAAGGGGCGGCCCGACAAGGGCTTTCACTCAACGCAAATTTCACACACATCCGTACAATAACGCGCATGAACGCGCTCTCGATCCGGATCCTCTCCCTCGCACTCTTCGCTGCGTTGTGCGCGACGGCCACGTACTGGGTCGTCACGCTGTCGGCCCGCGAAGCGCCGCTGCCCGCCGCCGTCGCGCGGCCCCCGATCCGCACCGAGGACGCCGCGGCGCTGTTCGGCGGCAAGCTCGACCGCAATGCCGTGCAGGACATCCACCTGTTCGGCATCCTGGCGCTGCAGCGCGGCGCCGCCGCGATCGTCGGCGTCGGCGGCGAGCCGCCGCGCGCGGTGTCGCTCGGGGCCGAGGTCTCGCCCGGCGCGACGCTCGCCGAAGTCCGCGACCGCTCGATCATCGTCGACCGCAACGGCGCCCACGCCGAAATCTTCCTGCCCGTGAACACGCCGTCTCCGGCGATCTACGTCCGCTGAGCCCGCGTTTCGCGACGCCCCCGCGCGGGCCGCGGGTCACTGCACCATGTTGTTCAGCTCGATGATCGGCAGCATCACGGCCAGCACGATCACGAGCACGATGCCCCCCATCGCGAGGATCAGAAGCGGCTCGAGCAGGCTCGTCAGGAACATCGTGCGGCGCTCCAGCTCGCGTGCCTCGCCGTCCGCCGCACGATCGAGCATCGTCGTCACATCGCCGGTCGCCTCGCCCGACCGGATCAGATGCACGAGCACCGGCGGAAACGTCTTCACATTGTTCAGTGCGCGCGACAGCGCGGAGCCTTCGCGCACGCGCACGATCGCGTCGTCGATGTTCGCGCGCATCGCGCGGTTCGACAGCGTTTCGCCGGCCGCCTGCAGCGCGCGCAGGATCGGCACGCCCGCCGCGCTGAGGATGCCGAGCGTGCTCGCGAAACGCACCGTGTTGTAGCCGCGCACCAGCTTGCCGGCCAGCGGCGCGGTGAGCAGCCAGCGGTCGAACGCGAGGCGCGGCCCGTCGCGCGACAGCGTCGCGCGCACCAGATAGACGACGACCGCCGCCGCGATCAGGATCGCCCACCACCAGTGCCGCACGAAAGCCGACAGCGCCATCATCACGAGCGTCAGCACCGGCAGCTGCTGCTTGGTGCTCGCGAACACGTTGACGACCTGCGGCACCACGTAGCTCAACAGGAACGTGACGATGCCGAAGGCGATCAGGGTGACGATCGCCGGATAGGTGAAGGCGAGCAGGATCTTCTGCTTCAGCGCATTGCGCTGCTCGATGTAGTCGGCGAGCCGCGACAGCACGATGCCGAGCTTGCCGGTGTGCTCGCCCGCCGACACCAGCGCACGGTAGATGTCCGGAAAATCGCGCGGATGCTGGGCGAGCGCGTTCGCGAGCGAATGGCCGCCGAGCACCTCCGCGCGGATCTCCGCCATCAGTTCGCGGATGTAGTCGCGCTCGGCCTGTTCGGTCAGCACGCCGAGCGCTTCGTCGAGCGGCAATCCGGCGATCAGCAGGCTCGCGAGCTGGCGCGTGAGGATCGCCTGTTCGCGCTGCGACAGCCTGCGGCCGATCGCGAGACGCTGCGTCCGCGCGCCGCGGCTCGCGCTCGCGGCCGGCTCGACGACGAGCGGCGTCAGCCCCTGCGTGCGCAGCTGGCCGCGCGCGGCCCGCGCGCTGTCGGCTTCGACCACGCCTTTTTGCGCACGGCCCGCGGTATCGATCGCTTCGAAACGGAATGCCGGCATCGCGCTATGCGCCTCCCGTCACGCGCAGCACTTCCTCGAGCGAGGTCGCGCCGGACGCGAGCCAGCGCTCGGCGTCGTCGCGCAGCGTGCGCATCCCTTGCGCGCGGCCGGTCGCGAGGATTTCCGCGTCGGCCGCGTTGCGGTGGATCTGCGAACGGATCGCATCGTCGACCACCAGCAGTTCGTAGACGCCGCGCCGGCCCGTATAACCCGAATGCCCGCACTTGTCGCAGCCGACCGGATGCCAGACGGTGCGGCCGTCCTCGTGCCGAGCTTCCTTGCAGACCGGGCAGAGCTGCCGCACGAGCCGCTGCGCGAGCACGCCGAGCAGCGACGACGCGAGCAGGTACGGCTCGACGCCCATGTCGGTCAGGCGCGTGACCGCCGACGCCGCATCGTTCGTGTGCAGCGTCGCAAGCACGAGGTGGCCGGTCAGCGATGCCTGCACCGCGATCTGCGCGGTTTCGAGGTCGCGGATTTCGCCGATCATGATCACGTCCGGATCCTGGCGCAGGATCGAGCGCAGCGCCCGCGCGAAGGTCATGCCGATCCGCTCGTTCACCTGCGTCTGGCCGATGCCGGACAGGTCGTATTCGATCGGATCCTCGACGGTCATGATGTTGGTGGTCGCGGTTTCGAGCCGCGACAGCGACGCGTACAGCGTCGTCGTCTTGCCCGAACCGGTCGGGCCGGTCACGAGCACGATGCCGTGCGGCCGCGAGATCAGCTTGTCGAACTGCCCGAGCGTGTCCCGGCCCATGCCGAGCGCTTCGAGGTTCAGGCGCTGCGCGTCCTTTTCGAGCAGGCGCAGCACTGCGCGCTCGCCGTGCCCGGTCGGCAGCGTCGAGACCCGCACGTCGACCGGCCGGCCGCCGACGCGCAACGTGATGCGGCCGTCCTGCGGCAGGCGTTTCTCGGCGATGTCGAGCTGCGCCATGATCTTGATCCGCGAGATCAGCGCGCCGTGCAGCGCCTTCTTCGGCCGGACGACGTCGCGCAGCGTGCCGTCGACGCGAAAGCGCACGACCGACGCGTTCTCGAACGGCTCGATATGGATGTCGGACGCCTGCTCGCGCGCCGCTTGTGTCAGGAGCGCATTGATCATCCGGATGATCGGCGCGTCGTCCTCGGATTCGAGCAGATCCTCGACCTCGGGAATGTCCTGCATCAACCGCGACAGATCGACTTCGCCCTCGACCTCGCCGACCACCTGCGCCGCACTGCCGTCCTGGCGCGCGTAGGCCTGGTTGATCGCCTGCGCGAGCGCGTCGGCCGGCATGCGATGCACGGTGATCGCGCCGAAGTTGCGCGCAATCTCGGCGAGCGCCGCGTCGCTGGTGCGATCGCTGATCCACACTTCGAGCGTGTCGTCGTGCTGATGCGCGACGAGCACCTGTCCGCTCTTCGCGAAGCCGTACGGCAAGAGCCGCGCGGCGACGGGAGACGGCGCCGGCCGTTCGCCCGGCGCGCCGTCAGGGGAGGGCGCGAGCGCGTCGGTCACTGCGACGCTCCCGGCGTGGCCGTCAGCGGCAATTGCGGCACCGGCTGCTGCGGCACGGCCTGCGGTTGCGCACCCGGTTGCGCCTGCGCGGGCGAGGACGGTTGCGGCGCCGGCTGCTCCGGCATCCGGCGCATGTCGTCGAGGTTGAACAGGTTCATCGCCGGCACGCCGCCCTGGCTCGGACCCGCGGGCGCGGCCGGCAGCATCGGCGTATCCCTGTCGCGGATCAGCCGGTTGTCCGACTGGTACGCGCCCTGCATGCCGCGCGCATAGTCGTAACGGTTCGCCGCGATCGCTTCGCTCGTCGCGCCGTCGCGCACCACGACCGGCCGCAGGAACACCATCAGGTTGGTCTTCTGGCGGCTCTTGGATTCCGAACGGAACAGCTGGCCGAGCCACGGAATGTCGCCGAGCAGCGGCACCTTGTTCACGCCGGTCGAATAGCTGTCCTGCATCAAGCCGCCGAGCACGATGATCTGGCCGTCGTCGGCGAGCACGGTCGACTGGATCGAGCGCTTGTTGAAGGTCGGGCCGGTCAGGTTGTTCAGCGTGCCGGCCGCGACCGACGAGCTTTCCGTATACAGCTGGAGCTTCAGGATGCCGCCGTCGGTGATGGTCGGCTTCACGTGCAGCGTGATGCCGACGTCGCGCCGGTCGTACGTATTGAACGCCGTGCTGGTGTTGCCGGCCGTCAGGTTCGAGTACGAGCCGGTCGGGATCGGCACGTTCTGGCCGACGACGATCCGTGCTTCCTCGTTGTCGAGCGTGATCAGGTTCGGCGTCGACAGGATGTTCGCGTCGCTCGACTGCGACAGCGCCTGCAACAGGCCGCCCAGGCCCCAGATGTTGCCGAACTTGTGCAGCCAGCCGATGTTGACGCCGTTCTGCAACGCGCCGGTAAGCGCCGCGCCGACCGTACTGGTGCCCGTGTTCAGCGTGTTGCCGAGCACGGTCAGGTCGACGATGCTGTTGCCGTTGCCGACCGTGCCGACACCGAGCGCGGGGATGTTCGAGCCGGCATAGACGGCGTTGTTGCCGGACAGCAGCGCGCCTTGCCACTGGATGCCGAGGTTTGCGCCGGTGTTCGCGCTCAGTTCGACGATCAGCGCTTCGAGGTAGACCTGCGCGCGCCGCGCGTCGAGCTGGTCGATCACCGTGCGCAGATTGCGGTAGACGGGATCGGGCGCGGTGATGATCAGCGAATTCGTCGCCGCATCGGCCTGGATCATGCCGCCCGGCTGGTTGTCCTCGCCGCCCTTGTCCTTGTCGCCGCCGAGCAGGCCCGCGGTGCCGAGGCCGCCGCCTTGCGACGCACCGCCGCCGTACCCCGAGGACGAAGACGAACCGCTCATCGACGACGGCAGCGGCGGGGTGCCCGGCGTCCCGGTCGAGAAGCTGCTGCCCGACGAGGGATTCTGGTTGAATGCGCTCGCATCGTTCGACGTCGCCGATGCGCCGCTTTCGCTGCCGCCCCGTCCCATCATCGCGCGCAGGGTCTTCGCGAGCTTCACCGCATCCGCGTTGCGCAGCGTCACGACATGCATGTTGCCCGGCTTCCCGGTCGGCGCGTCGAGTTGCTGCGCGAGCCGCCTGGCGGCTGCGAGGCGCGACGGATTCGACGCGCGCAGCATCAGCGAGTTGGTGCGCGGATCGGCTGTCACCGAGACCTTGAGCGTCGCGTCGCTGTTGCCGATCGCGCCCGGGTCGAGCAGCTTCGACAGCTGCGTGGCGGTGTCGATCGCGTTCGCGTTCCTGAGCGGCACGACCGCCACCTGCGCGCCCGCCGCGCTGTCGACGCCGGCGATGATCTGCGCGATGCGGCGCACGTTGTCCGCGTAGTCGGTGACGACGATCGTGTTGTTCGCCGGATAGGCGGTGACGGTGTTGTTCGGCGAGATCAGCGGGCGCAGCACCGGCAACAGGTTGTTCGCCGATTCGTTGCGCAGCTCGAACACCTGCGTGACGATCTGGTCGCCGCGCGCCTGCGGCGCGTTGCCGATGTAGGTCGGCACGCCCTGCAGCTTCGCGTCGGCCTCCGGCACGACCTTCAGCACGCCGTGATCCTGCACGAGCGCGAAGCCCTGCATGCGCAGCGCCGACTGCAGCGTCTTCAATGCCTGATCCTGCGGCACCGGACGTTCCGCGACGAGGTTGAGCTGCCCCTTCACGCGGGGATCGACGATGATCGTCTTGCCGGTCGCAGCGCCGATCGCCTTGGCGACCTGATCGATGTCCGCGTTGACGAAATTGAGCGTGACCTGGGCATACGCGGCCTGCGAAATGACGATTCCGGCAACGACGAGCGTCGAGGCGATACGCCGCATAACGAAGCGAGTTCTTGTCATGGATGAATGAGTCGATGCCGGCTCAGGTCGCATCCGGCGGTATTGCAGGATCAATGTCGAAAATAGCGACATTAGCAGTTTTTCATGTCGAAAATGTCACGTCGAGCCGAGGAATGTCTCACTTGCGACATGGATCCAGCCGCGCGTAGGTCATCTGTAAGTTCCGGCGCGCGGGCCCGTTTGTTTATTGCCATCATTTCAGGATGAACCGAAACAGAAATGCGGTATAACCCGGCATTCGCACATCGCACCGGACGCACGATGCTGTCTGTATGATACGAGCCACGCGGTGCACGTCGCGCGAATTCTGGACACGGGTTTTCCCGCCCCCCGTTCACGCGAGTTTCCTTCATTCAGTCAATGAACAGACGGTTCGTTTCGATGGCGCTATTCGCAGCCGGCACGATGCTCGCCGGCGGAAACGCGCATGCCGATTGTTTTGACGAAGCCGCCCGATATCAGAAAGTCAATCCGCTGATCCTGCGCGCCATTGCGTGGCAGGAATCGCGCAACCGCCCCGATGCGCAGAACCGGAATGGGAACGGCTCGGTCGACTACGGGCTCATGCAGATCAATTCGATCCATCTGCCCACGCTGTCGCGGTACGGCATCGGCCGCGATACGCTGATGGAACCGTGCAAGAGCGTCTATATCGCGGCGTGGCACCTGCGCCGGAAAATGGACAAGTACGGCAACACCTGGCAGGCCGTCGGCGCCTATCATTCGGAGACGCCCGCCCTGCGCGACAAGTACGCGAAGCAGATCGCCGCGATCCTGACGCAATGGAAGCTGCTGCCGCCGCAATGACCGCGCGCGGGCAGGCCAGGACGCGTTTGATGCACAATGCGGGCTTACGCTGCGGATTTGCCCCGCGCCCGGCCTGAGCCGAGGCGCCCGATCGGGCAGCGCCGCGCCCGCTTCTCCCTATTTTCGTTGGTGCATAACGCAATGAACCCGCCGTTGCCCGTCACCGTGCTGTCCGGCTTCCTCGGCGCCGGCAAGACCACGCTGCTCAACCATATCCTCGCGAATCGCGCCGGCCTGAAGGTCGCCGTGATCGTCAACGACCTCGCATCGGTCAACATCGACGCGACGCTCGTGCGCGACGCGTCCGCGCTGTCGCATGTCGAGGAACGCCTCGTCGAGATGTCGAACGGCTGCATCTGCTGCACGCTGCGCGACGACCTGCTGGTCGAGATCCGCAAGCTCGCCGCGGAAGGCCGCTTCGACGCGATCCTGATCGAATCGACCGGCATCGCCGAGCCGATGCCGATCGCCGAAACCTTCACCTTCGTCGACGATCACGGCGCATCGCTCGCCGAAATCGCGCGTCTCGATACGCTGGTCACCGTGGTCGACGCGTTCAATTTCCTGCGCGACTACGGCTCGGACGACGCGCTCGCCGAGCGCGGTATCGCCGCGACCGACGAAGACGACCGCACGCTCGTCGAGCTGCTGATCGAGCAGATCGAATTCTGCGACGTCCTCGTGATCAACAAGGCCGACCTCGTCGGCGCGGAGGAACTGGCGCGCCTGCAGCACATCCTCGCGCGACTGAATCCGCGTGCGCACCAGATCGTGTCGACCTTCGGCAACGTGCCGCTCGGCGAAGTGCTGAACACCGGCCGCTTCGATTTCGACGCCGCGGCGAACGCGCCGGGCTGGCTCGCGTCGCTCGAGCACGCGCACGGCGACGGTCACGATCACGCCCATTCGCATGCGCATGGCGAAGCGGACGAGTTCGGCATCGGCAATTTCGTCTATCGCGCGCGCCGGCCGTTCCATCCGGTGCGGCTCTGGGCACTGCTGCATCAGGAATGGCCGGGCGTGCTGCGCAGCAAGGGATTCTTCTGGCTCGCGACGCGCAACGACATCGCCGGGTCGCTGTCGCAGGCGGGCGGCGTCTGCCGGCACGGACCGGCCGGCTTGTGGTGGGCGGCGCAGGATCGCGCGGAATGGCCGGACGACGACGAGCTGCTCGACGAGATCCGCGCGGAATGGCAGGGCGATCTCGACGATCGGTCGATCGGCGATCGACGGCAGGAACTGGTGCTGATCGGCATCGGGCTCGACGATGCCGCATGGCGCGCGAAACTCGACGCGTGTTTGCTGACCGATGCGGAATTCGCACTCGGCGCAGCGCAATGGACGCACTTCGACGATCCGTTCCCGGCATGGGACATCGATGCGCACGACGACGACCACGGCGACGCGCAGATCCTGCAACATTCGTGACAACCGTTAAAGCCTGCAAACGGGACGTTCGGCAGTGAAAAAACCGCGCGCCCACAAAAAACCCGCCAGACGGCGGGTTTTTTTCTGAACAGGCGCTGAATTAACGCTTGTTGACGGCGTCCTTGAACGCCTTGCCTGCGGTGAACTTGACCGTCTTGGCTGCCGGGATCTTGATGGTTTCGCCGGTCTTCGGGTTGCGGCCCGTACGTGCTGCGCGCTTGCCCGAACCGAAGCTGCCGAAGCCGATCAGCTGAACCGCGTCGCCCTTCGACACAGCCTTCTTGATGACTTCGAGCAGCGTGTCCAGCGTTTCGCCGGTTTGAGCCTTGCTGGCGCCCGTCTGAGCGGCGACGGCGTCGATCAGTTCCTGTTTGTTCATTAAGGTTCCTTTTTCAGGTTAGGTTGACACGAACAGCGCGAACGCGCCGATTATACGTGCGCGAACCGTGCCGTCGAGAGTCGATCTCCAACGACACAGCGCCGAATCCTGGCCCGCGCAGTTCGCTCTCCGGCATGCCGGCAGCCACCCCGCGGTACGGCGTTGCTATGATAGCGCAGCGCAAACCCAATAACGACAAGGGTTTCAAAGATTTTCATCGGTATTTCGCCGAATGAATCACTGATTGCGCGTTTTTTGACCCGTGCCGGCCGGACAGGATACGCAACCGGAACCGCCTATGCGCATCGCCGTTGGTTTTTGCCAACGGCCGGGGCGGGCGGTCTCGTGCAAACCCTTGCCAGGCTTGGCCGTCCCATATTTTGTTTCGCATGCCAGACCGACTCGTTCCCGCCACGCTCGCGTTCCGCGACGACGGCATCCTCGTCTCGCCGGAGCACGGCGACATTCGTTCCCGTGACGCCGACGCGCTCGCGCGGGCAAACCGTGTGTTTGTCCAGGGCAACGGCTTGCCGGGACGCTGGCAGGGCAGGCGCACGTTTACGGTCGTCGAGACGGGCTTCGGTGCCGGCAGCCATTTCCTTGCGACCTGGGCCGCGTGGCGCAACGATCCCGAGCGATGCGAACGGCTGCATGTCGTGTCGGTCGAGCAGCATCCGTTTACGCGCGACGACTTGCGCGTCGCCCTCGCGCATATCGTTGCAAACACAACCATATCGGCGGATGTCGATGCGCTCGTCGATACATGGCCGATGCTCGTGCCGGGCCTGCACCGCCTCGAATTCGACGAAGGGCGCGTCGTATTGACGCTCGTATTCGGCGATGCGCTCGCGATGCTGCCGAAGCTCGTCGTGCGCGCCGATGCGTTCTATCTTCACGACGTCGCGCCGACACAAAACGAGGACATGTCGTTGCCCGACGTGTTTCGCGCCATGGCGCGCATCGCCGACGATCACGCGACATTCGCGACCGATGCGAACGCCGACGCCGTCAAGCATGCGCTCGACGAAGCGGGCTTCGCGCATCGGGAAGTCGCCGGTTCAGGCGGCGAGTGCGCGATGCTTGCCGGCGAATTCGCGCCGCGCTGGCGGATGCGCAGGCACGATCCGCCACGCGCGATGAACGTCGGCGAACGCCACGCGATCGTGATCGGCGCGGGCATCGCAGGATGCGCGGTCGTCGAACGGCTCGCTGCACGCGGCTGGGACGTCACGCTGATCGAGCGCCACACGCAGATCGCCACCGAAGCGTCGGGCAATCCCGCCGGCGTATTCCATCCGTTGATGACGCGCGACGACAACGTCGCGAGCCGGCTCACGCGCAGCGGCTTTCTCCATGCGCTCACTCGCTGGCGCGCGCTTGAACGGGCCGGTCATCCGATCGGACGCAGCACGCACGGCATGATTCATCTTGCCGAATCGGACGACGACTTCGAACGGATGCGTGCCGCGTTCGATGCGCTCGGCGTACCGCCCGACTACGCGCAATTGCTCACCGTCGACGCGGCCCGCGCGCACCTGGCGCTGCCGGTGGCGCACGGCGGCCTGCTGTTTCCACACGGCGGATCGGTACAACCCGCCGCGCTGGCCCGCGCGCAATGCGCGGCGTCCGGTGAGCGCGTGACGGTATTGTCGGGCACCGAAGTCGCACGGCTCGAACGCCGCGGTGAACGCTGGCATGCGCTCGACGCGGAAGGCCGTTCGCTCGCCGACGCACCGGTCGTCGTGCTCGCGAATGCGGGCGACGCAGTCCGGCTTGCGGGCTTGCAGCACGTTCCGCTGCAGCCGGTGCGCGGGCAGCTGACGCTGCTGCCGCCCGGCAGCGCGTCGCCGCTCGTCTGTCCGGTGATCGGCGACGGCTATGCGGTGCCGCTCGAAGACGGCACGCTGCTCACGGGTGCAACATTCGAACCCGGCGATATCGATCCGGTCATGCGTGCCGCCGGCCACCAGGAAAATCTCGATCGTGTCGGCCGCTTGCTGCCTGGCCTGCTCGGCCACGTGCCCGACGCCGGGATATTGCACGGCCGCGTCGCATTCCGCTGGGTCGTGGCCGATCGACTGCCCATGATCGGACCGCTCGCCGACGAAGCGCAGGCGGTCGCGCAAGCGAAAGCGCTCAGCGGTGCGAAAGCGCGCGATCTTCCGCGCACCGCCGGTCTTTTTGGCGCTTTCGGCTATGGCTCGCGCGGGCTGACCTGGTCCGCGCTCGGCGCCGAACTGATCGCCTCCCAGCTCGAAGGCGAGCCGTGGCCGCTCGAACGCGAGCTTGCCGAAGCGATCGATCCCGCCCGATTCCTCATCCGTGCGCTGCGCGCCCGACGGGTGAACACCGCAAACTGACGTTTCTCACCTTGCCCGATCCTGCACCACACAGCGGCACAGCATGGTTATCCACGTCACTCTGTGGATAACCGCGCTGAATCCGCACGCATTCCGTGTGCAATCACAGTGGACGTAAACGGGGTAACTCTACACAGCTGTGAAACGCCCCAAAAGTTACTCATCGCAACCTGCTGTGCACAAACAGCCTGTGCAGCGGGTTATGGTTTCGCCAACGCATTGATCCATCGACGTAAACCACAGTTATCCACTGTGCTGTGCGCTGCTTGTTAACTTCTACTACGTATACATACAAGTAAACCTTTGAATTGAAAGGCAGACCGACCTGCCGGCAGGTCAGCCGACCGGACAATCGGCTTTCGTCCCGAAAACCTGTGGCACAATCGGTTTCCTTCGCGTTCGTCCGGACATGCACCGGACATGCTTCAACGGAACGGTCGGCACGATTTCGAATCTGAATCTTCGAGATTGCGCAGTCCATTCACACACCAGGCCGACAATCCAGATCGGCGTATCTGAGCGACATTTCCGCCCGACGGCGGTGCAGGCAGTTCCCATGTCCTGCAGTCGTGCACAACAAACACACTCGGGGCGACCCAGCCGACGCGCAACTCCATCCCCACGCTTGACCGCGCATCGCTGTTGGTTTGCTTCCAAAGGAGAATTCACCACGATGAAGTCGGCGTTCTCATTTCTGCCCAACTGGCCGCTCGCGCCGGATGCCGTGTTCTGGGCCGGCCTCGCGCTGTTCGCCGCAGGCCTGTGCGGCGAACTCTGCTATCGCGCATGGCGGCTGCCGCGCATTACCGGTTATGCGGTGATCGGCCTGATCGCCGGCTCGTTCGGTTTCGGCGTGATCGACGCCAAGACTGACGAAACGTCGCGCCTGCTGATCGATGTCGCGCTCGGTCTGCTGCTGTTCGAACTCGGCAGCCGGCTCGACTTGCGCTGGATTCGCCGCAATCCGTGGCTGATCGCGTCGAGCCTCGCCGAAGCCACGCTCACATTCGTGATCGTACTGTTCGTGCTCCTCGGACTCGGTGTGTCGGGCATGGTCGCGCTCGTGGTGGCGGCCATCGCGATCGCGACGTCGCCTTCGATGGTGATCCAGCTGAAGACCGAATTGCGCGCGGAAGGGCAGGTGTCGCAACGCCTCATCACGCTGACCGCGCTCAACAGCGTCTACGCGGTCGTGCTGACCAAGCTCGTGACGAGCTGGCTGCACCAGGAAGCCTACGGCAACGTGTTCGCGACGATCCTGCAGCCGGTCTACCTGTTGTCGGGTTCGTTCATCGTCGCCTACATCGTCGCGCGCGCCTGCAATTTCCTGTTTCGCCACATGACTGCGACGATGCGCAACGAGCATTCGTTCGTTGCGCTGTTCGGGCTCGTGATGATCGCGATCGCGGTCGCGCAGGCGCTGAAACTGTCGACGCTGCTGACGCTGCTGCTCGCCGGCATCATCGTGAAGAACCTCGAAGTGCGCCCGCAGCTCTGGCCCGAACATTTCGGCACGGCGGGCTGGCTGCTCACGGTGACGCTGTTCGTCCTGACGCTGACGTCGTTTACGTGGGGCGACATCGCGCTCGGCGGCCTGTTCGCGATCGTGCTGATCGTCGCGCGGCTGGTCGCGAAGCTGGCCGGCGCCGTCGCGTTCGCGAAGCCGAGCGGCATCGGGCTCAGGCAGGGCATCGCGCTCGGCGTTGCACTGTCGCCGATGTCCGCGCTCGCATATGTGCTCGTCGACGACACCTACCAGCTGTACCCGAATTTCGATCCGCACCTGCGTGCGATCGTGATGTGCGCGATTGTCGTGCTGCAACTCGTCGGCCCGTTCGTCGTCTACCGCTGTCTGTCGGCGGTCGGTGAGCGCAGCGACAGTAACTGACGCACCGATCTCAACGCGCCTACTATCCGGAAACTGCCATGTCACTCGAAACATTCGTCAATTCCGAGCCGTTCACGTTCGGCGTCGAGCTGGAGATCCAGGTCGTCAACACGCACAACTACGATCTGACGAAAGCGGCGTCCGACCTGATGCGGCTGATTCAGGGCGAAACCTTCCCGGGCAACATCACGCCGGAAATCACCGAAAGCATGATCGAGCTGTCGACCGGCATCTGCCACACGCACGAGCAGGCGGTCGGTGAATTGCGGGCGATTCGCGACGTGCTCGTCAAGGCGGCCGACCAGCTCAACGTCGGTCTGTGCGGCGGCGGCACGCATGCGTTCCAGCAATGGAGCGAGCGGCAGATCTACGATGCGCCGCGCTTCCAGTACATCTCCGAGTTGTACGGCTATCTGGCGAAACAGTTCACCGTGTTCGGCCAGCACGTGCACATCGGCTGTCCGGATCCGGACAGCGCGCTGTTCCTGCTGCATTCGATGTCGCGTTTCATTCCGCACTTCATTGCGCTGTCGGCATCGTCGCCGTTCGTGCAGAACGTCGATACCGGCTTCCAGTCGGCGCGGCTCAATTCGGTGTTCGCGTTCCCGCTGTCCGGACGCGCGCCGTTCGTGCTGACCTGGAGCGGCTTCGAAGAGTACTTCATGAAGATGGTGAACACCGGCGTCGTCAATTCGATGAAGGACTTCTACTGGGATATCCGGCCGAAGCCCGGCTACGGGACGATCGAGGTGCGCGTGATGGACACGCCGCTGTCCGTCGACCGCGCGGCGGCCATCGCGTGCTACATCCAGACGCTCGCACGCTACCTGCTGACCGAACGGCCGCTGAAGCTGTCCGAAGACGACTATCTCGTCTACACGTTCAACCGCTTCGAAGCATGCCGCTTCGGTCTCGAAGGCACGTGCGTGAATCCTCAGACGGGTGAGCGTCGCACGATTGGCGAGGACATCCTCGATACGCTCGACCGGATCGCCCCGCATGCGGCGGCACTCGGTTCGCGCGCGGCGCTCGACGAGATCGGTGCGCTCGCGAAGGCGCGCGTCAACGACGCATCGTGGCTACGCACGGTTTTCAAGCACGAAAAATCGCTGAACGAGACCGTCCGCCAGCAGTGCTTGCGTTGGCGGGAATGAAAATCTGTTTTGCAAATAAAATGCTCGACCGTTTCGTTTTCCGGGCGGCATCGGATTGCCGCATGCCGGCGCCGTCATGGCCGTCTTGGGCTGCGGAATACTGTGGATAACCCGATATTCCGCTGAAAAGTCAACGGCATGCCGACCGGATAACCCGGTGGATTTCAACGCCGCGCCGGTCGGCCGCGCAGGACGGAATAGCGATCGTTCGATTGGTGTGCCGTTGCCCGGTGAATCGGACACAGGCGATTCCTGGGGTTGTTCAGCGGTTTTCCACAGATTCGGGTGAATAACTTAGCTGTACGATTTTCTGCTGTCGCTTAGAATGTCGCCTTTGCGGACACCGGCGGATACGCCCCGTGTCTCACCGGTCGCCGCGATTGTGCGACCGCCGCGCGTGCCTCGCGACGGCCGTGCCGGGTGCGCTCGATCATGCGCATCCGTTCCGAGATGGAAATTCGATCTCCACACTACCGGCTGTCCTCGCGCAGGGCGACGGCAAAGCGAAAAACACTATGAGCGAAGGCGTTTACGGGAATCAGGCTGCAGGGCGTGTCACCCACAGTCTGTTGCGGTTGAGTACGGCCATGCGAAGCCAGGCATGGGATTGGGCGGAAGGTGCAGGCCTGACGCCGACGCAGGGCGAAATCCTGGTGCTGCTGCTTCAGCGCAAGGGCCCGATGCGGCTCGGCGAGATCGCACGCGAGACCCAGCTGACCGCCGCGACGACGAGCGATGCGGTCAGTACGCTCGAAACGAAGGGCCTGGTCGAAAAACGCCGGGCGCTCGACGACGGTCGCGCGCTGGCGGTGCGTCTTTCCGCTCGAGGCCGCACCGCCGCGAAGAAGGCGCTGCAATGGCCGGCGTTTCTGACGAAGGCGGTCGGCACGCTCGGCGCGGACGAGCAGGGCACGTTGTATCGCGCGCTGCTGAAGACGCTGCGCGAACTGCAGGTGTCGGGCACGATCCCGCCGCAGCGCATGTGCCTGACCTGCGCGCATTTTCAGCCGTCGAAGGCGTCGAAGAAGCCCGCGCACTTTTGCACCGCGCTCGACCTGACGCTCACCGATGCGGATCTGCGTCTCGATTGTTCGGTGCACGAAGAAGCCGACGCGGCGACGCAAAAGAAGATCTGGAAGATTTTTGCGTAAGCCTGACGTCCGTCGATCGACCGGGAGGCCGATGATGAACGCTGAAGTCGTGGCGATCCGCCACGTCCATTTCGAAGACCTCGGGAGTTTCGAGCAAGTGCTCGGCGAACGGGGCAGGCGGGTGCGTTACGTCGATGTCGGCGCATCCCGGATCGAGGCGCTCGATGCGTCGGTGCCCGCACTGCTCGTCGTGCTCGGCGGCCCGATCAGCGTCTATGACGACGCGCAGTATCCGACGACCGCGCCGCTCGCGGCGCTCGTCAGGCAGCGCATCGATGCCGGCCTGCCGATCCTCGGCATTTGCCTGGGCGCGCAGTTCATCGCCCGTGCGCTCGGCGCGCGGGTCTATCCCGGCGCGCACAAGGAACTGGGCTGGACGCCGCTGACGCTGACCGATGCGGGCCGCGCGTCCGCACTGCGCCATCTCGACGGCGCGGCCACGTCGATGCTGCATTGGCACGGCGATACGTTCGACCTGCCGGGCGGCGCGATCCATCTCGCGTCGACGCCCGCCTGCCGCAATCAGGCGTTTGCGTGGGGGCAGCACGTGCTGGCGCTGCAATGCCATCCGGAAATCCGTGCCGACCGTTTCGAACCCTGGCTGATCGGCAACGCAGGCGAGATCGCCGAGACGCCGGGCATCGACGCCCGCCAGCTGCGCGACGACACCGCGCGTCACGGTCCGGCGCTCGAAACGGCGGCACGCCGGATGTTCGCCGAATGGCTCGACGGCGTCGGGCTCTGACGCCGACGCATTGTCGGGAGCGGCTTGCCCGGTTTGTTGCGATCCGGGATCCGGGCCGCCGGCCGCACCTCGCCGGCCGCACCTCGCCGGCCGCACCCGACCCGCACCCGACCCGCACCCGACCCGCACCCGACCCGCACCTTTGCATCCATTCCGCTCCCAGCACGCTCTTCAGGCGCATGCTACGCTCGTCCGCTCCTCCCTCTTTTGCGGCGAGCCTCCATGACAACGCTGTTTTCCCCATTCACGCTGCGCGGCGTGACCCTTCCGAACCGGATCGTCGTCTCCCCGATGTGCCAGTATTCCGCCGAGCGCGGCGAGGCAACCGACTGGCACATGATTCATCTCGGCCATCTCGCGCTGTCCGGTGCGGGATTGTTGTGCATCGAGGCGACGGCGGTGGAGCCGGATGGCCGCATTTCGCCCGGCGATCTGGGTCTTTGGGACGACGCGACCGAAGCCGCGCTGCGACCGGTGCTCGATTCAATTCGCAAGTACTCACCGATCCGCATCGCGATGCAGCTGTCGCATGCCGGACGCAAGGCGTCGAGCCGCGCGCCGTGGGACGGCGGCCAGCTGATGGCGGTGGCGGATGGCGGCTGGCTTCCGCACGCGCCGTCGGCGGTGCCGCACAAGGACGGCGAAACGCCGCCGCTCGCGCTCGATACCGCGGGGCTCAACCGGATTCGCGAGGCGTTCGGCGCCGCCGCGAAGCGCGCGGCGCGGCTCGGCATCGACGCAATCGAAGTGCATGCGGCGCACGGCTACCTGCTGCACCAGTTTCTGTCGCCGATCGCGAACCGGCGCACCGACGAATATGGCGGCTCGCGCGAGAACCGGATGCGCTTTCCGCTCGAGATCTTCGAGATCGTGCGGGCCGCGTTTCCAGACGATCGGCCGGTCGGTGTGCGCGTATCGGCGACCGACTGGGTCGAAGGCGGCTGGGAACTCGACGATACGATTGCGTTTGCGCACGAACTGAAGCGGCGCGGCTGCGACTGGATCGACGTATCGTCGGGCGGCGTGTCGCCGCTGCAGAAGATTCCGCTGTCGCCCGGTTATCAGGTGCCGTTCGCGCGGGCAGTGAAGCGTGCGGTCGGGATGCCGACGATGGCGGTCGGCCTCATCGACGATCCCGAGTATGCGAACCGGCTGATCGAAGCGGGCGATGCCGATTTCGTCGCGATGGCGCGCGCGATCCTGTACGACCCGCGCTGGCCGTGGCATGCGGCAGCGCAGCTTGGCGCGCAGGTGACGGCGCCGCCGCAGTACTGGCGCTCGCAGCCGCGCGAACACAAGTCGCTGTTCGGCGACACCGCCTTCGGCCAGCGCTGAACACACGGCGCGCGATGTTGAACGAAACAATCGCGACCGTGTAGGATGCGGATGGTTCGCTGCATGTCCGGGCGCGGCGCCGATCGGCGCCGCGTTTTCATTTGGATTGCCGTTTCAGGTCGTATTCACAAGGATTCGTTCGATGAGTTCACGCAGGATCGCGGTACGCCGCTCGGGAGTACATGGCCGGGGTGTGTTTGCCGCGGCGCCGCTCAAGGCCGGCGAGCGCGTCGTGGAATACAAGGGCGAGCGAATTTCGTGGAAGGAAGCGCTGCGCCGCCATCCGCACGATCCGAACGACCCGAATCACACGTTCTATTTCGCGCTTGAAGAAGGCGGGGTGATCGACGGCAAGGTCGACGGCAACAGCGCGCGCTGGATCAATCATTCATGCGCGCCGAACTGCGAAGCCGAGGAGGTCGAGGGGCGCGTGTTCATCCATGCGCTGCGCGACATCGAGGCGGGCGAGGAACTGTTCTACGACTACGGCCTCGTGATCGACGCGAAGCTGACGAAGAAGCTCAAGCGCGAATATGCGTGCCATTGCGGTGCGCAGACCTGTCGCGGCACGCTGCTCGCGACGTCGTCCGACGGCGATTCGAAAAAGAAGAAAAAGAAGAAGGACGCGTCGAAGGACGCCTCCAAAGACAAGAAGAAAAAGAAGAAATGAGCGCGGCGGCATCCGCCGCCCGCTGCATGACTTCCTCAGTGCGTCGACGCCGTTGCCGGCGCGGCGCTTGCCGGCTTCGCTGCGTCAGCGGCGAGCGGCACCCACACGATGAAGCGCGAGCCGCCGTCCGGCGCGTCCGCATACGACACGCTGCCACCGTGCATCGCGATGATGTCGTGCACGATCGCGAGGCCGAGGCCCGCGCCCGTCTCGACGCCGTTGCCGCTTTGCGCATCGCCGCGGAAGAACCGCTTGAACAGATCTGCCTGCTGGCTTGCCGGCACGCCCGGGCCATTGTCCTCGACGACGATCTGGGCGCCCGGCGCGCCCGATTCGCGGGCCACGCGCGCGACGTTCACCGTGATCCGCGCGCCGTGCGGCCGCCCGAGCGGCACGTACTTCAGCGCGTTGTCGAGCAGGTTCGCGATGACCTCGCGCAGCAGGACAGGATTGCCGCGCACGAGCAGCGGGGACTCGTCGTCCGAAGCATCGCAGCGCTGGAAGCCCAGGTCGACGTGCGCGGCGAGCGCGCGCGGCACCCATTCGGCGCCGGTCTCGAACGCGAGCGCGGCCAGATCGACGTCGACGAAGCGCGCAGCCTGCTCGCCCGGCTCCGCGCGGGCGAGCGACAGCAGCTGGTTCGACAGCCGCACCGCGCGATCGGCGGCGTCGCGCAACTCATGCACCGCGGTGAGCGTCTGTTGCGCATCGCGTGCGACGGCGGCCTGTTCCGCGTGCAGCTTCACCGCGGTGAGCGGTGTCCGCAGCTGATGGGCCGCATCGGCGATGAACTTGCGCTGGGAGTCGAGCGCGGTCTTGAGGCGCCCGAGCAGTGCGTTCATCGCGCTCGTGAGCGGACGGATTTCGAGCGGGACGTCGGTTTCGTCGACCGGCTCGAGCGACGTGTGAGTTTGCCGGTTCAGCGAATCGGCGAGATGCGTGAGCGGGCCGAGCTGCTGGTTCACGACCCGCCAGACGATGCCCCAGCCGGCGAGCAGCAGCAGCAGCAGCGGCATCATGATCGCAACGAGGAATTCGGCGGCGATCCGATAGCGGTGCCGCACCGGCTGCGCAACCTCGACGACCATCGGCTTGGCGCCGTCGATTTCCTCGACGCGCACCTGCGCGACCCGCACCGCGCGGTTGTCGTATTCGGCTTCGAACACGTAGGCGTGGTGCATGCGCCGCACGTTGGTGCCGCGCAGCGGCAACTTGGGATCGCCGGCGATTTCCTGCTCGCCGTCGCTGATCCGGTAGATCAGCGCTTCGGTGGGATCGGAGAACATGGCCTGCGCGAGCGGCGGCACGGTGAACGGCGCGTCGGGGCCGGCGATCTGGATCTGTTTCGAGATCGCCGTTGCGAGATCGGCGAGCGAGCGGTCGATCACATGCTGCGTGTATTGCCACGCGAGCCAGTACGCAATCAGCCCGCTCATCAGCGCGAGCATCGACAGCGGCGCGGCAAGGCGCCGCAACAGCGAGCGGCGCAGGCTGGTCACAGCCGGATCAGAGGACATGTCACGCAAGCAATGAATAAGCGCCGCTCACGGGGAGCGGCGCGGTCGGGCGGGGCAGGCCTGGCGGGCGAAGCGGGCAGGCCCGCGCGCCGGTCACGCGTTCGCCGTCTGGCGGATTTCCTGCAGCAGGTAGCCGAAGCCGCGCACGGTGACGATCTCGACACGGCACTGCTCGAGCTTCTTGCGCACGCGATGCACATAGACTTCGATCGCGGTATCGCCGAGATCGCCGCCGAAGTGCGTCAGGTGATCCTGCAGCTGCGCCTTGCTGACGACGCGGCCGTGACGCATCAGCAGCATTTCGAGCACCGCGAATTCGCGCGGCGACAGTTCGAGCGGCTTGTCGTCGTTGAAGATGCGGCGGTCGACGCCGGACAGGCGCACGCCGCCGAGGGACACTTCCGGACGCGGCATGTCGCTGTGCGGGCCGCTGCGGCGCATGACCGCGCGGATCCGCGCTTCCAGCTCGGCCGGCTCGAACGGCTTCAGAATGTAGTCGTCGGCGCCGGAGTTCAGGCCCTGAATCCGGTCGTTCAGTTCGTCGCGCGCGGTCAGTACGATGACGGGCGTGTGGCGGTTGGTCTGGCGGAAGCGGGTCAGGAGCGTCATGCCGTCGATGCCCGGCAAGCCGAGATCAAGGATGACGAGCTCGTGGCGGTTCTGCGCGAGCGCCTGTTCGGCAAAAATGCCGTCGTGGACCATATCGACGGTAAAGCCAGCCTGTTCGAGGCTGCTCTGGATGCCGCGTGCGATGGGGCGGTCGTCTTCGATCAGAAGGAGTCGCATGAGATTCGCTCAAGTACAATGGGTTGGCGGTTCAGGCACGCGGACAGCACGACACCATTTCCACAGGGGTGCCGCAAAGCATGACGTCAAGCAAGGCGGCCAGCGAACGAATCCATCCAATCATGTCCGATATTTCGATCCACGACCTTGAAGCCGCGATCAATTTCTGGCGCGCCCGCTCGCCGTCCAGCGGCGACGAACTCAAACTCTGCGAAGAGGCTAGCGCGCTATCCAAGCCGTATGCGCTGCTGATTGTACAGCGCGGAAGCGTCCTGCAACTGGAAGGTTTGGACCCCAGGGCGCGGAAAGCGTATGACACTTACATGCGCCTTAAGGATGGCTTGGAAAGCTGAAGGCTTTCGCTGAGTTCATCCTAGGAAACGTTCAGCGAAATGAAAAGTTGACGCGCCGCACGCGGGAACGCGCGCGGCGGTGACGGTCAGGCGGCGGGCTTTGCGTGCGCGCCGGCCTGGTCGATGAATTGAGCGAGCTTGATGTCGCGCTCGGTCAGGCCGTCCGCATCGTGCGTCGAGAGCGTGACGTCGACGCGGTTGTAGACGTTGAACCATTCCGGATGGTGATTCATTTCCTGCGCCTTGATTGCGACGCGCGTCATGAAACCGAATGCCTCGTTGAAATCGGCGAAGCGCAGGCTGCGCTGGATCGCGTCGCGGCCCGGCACGGCAGACCATTGCGGCAGGCGTTCGAGCTGAGTTTTACGTTCTTCTGATGTGAGTTTGTGAATCATCGTGGACCTCGTTTGGAAACGCGGGCCGCGCAATACGAACCGCGCGGCGCCGGCACCGATCATTCTTTCATAGTTGTGTGTCAGACGTCGGCGTCGTCGGGCCAGCCTTCCCCGCTGCCGCGATGCAGGACGCGGTCGGTGCCGAGCACCGCGCCGGCCGGATGCTCGGGGAGGCCGGCGAGACGGTCGGCGAGGGCGCGCGTGTCGACGTGCGCGAGGGCGAACAGCTGCGCGAAGTCGTCGATCACGAAGTAGGTCTTCTGGAACGTGTCGATCCGGTACTTCGTGCGCATCACGCGTTCGAGATCGAAGCCGAGCCGGTTCGGCGCTGCGCTTTCGAGGCTGTACAGGCTTTCGCCCTTGCTCGACACGATGCCCGCACCGTAGATCGACAGGCCGTTCGTGCCGCGTTCGTCGCGGATCAGCCCGAATTCCACCGTGTACCAGTAAAGCCGGGCGAGACGGGCGAGCGCCTGCGGATCGTCGGCGACTGCGAGCGCGGCACGGCCGTACGCGTGCATGTAATCGGCGAAGACGGGGTTGATCAGGAGCGGCACGTGACCGAACAGGTCGTGGAAGCAGTCCGGTTCCTGCAGGTAGTCGAGCTGGTCGGGACGGCGCATCCACCATGTGACCGGGAAGCGTCGGTTCGCCAGATGCTCGAAGAACACGCGGTCCGGCACAAGGCCCGGCACAGCGACGATTTCCCAGCCGGTCGCCGGTTTCAGCTGGCGGTTGACGTCGGCGAACGACGGGACGCGATCCGCGCTGAGCTCGATCTTCGCGAGGCCGGCGACGAAGGCGTCGCACGCGCGGCCCTGCAACAGGGCCGACTGGCGCGCGTAGAGCTGGTTCCACACCGCGTGATCGACCTGGCCGTACTGTTCGAGCGGCTGGTCGATGGTGAAATCGGCGCGGGTTTCGAGGCCCGCGTCGAACTGTTCCTTCAGTTTCGCGGTGACGACGGTGGACATGTTCGGCTCGACGCAAGAGGGGTTGCAATACATGCAAGTGTAGAGCGGCCGATACGCGGATTGGGCGCAAAATTGTCGATGATTCACGTTGTGATGCGATAATCGCGCACCGATATATCAATTCACGCGGAGAATCTTCATGTTGGAACTCGATCACTTCGATCTGGCGCTTCTGGACGTGCTGCAGCGCTTCGGCCGCGCGACCCATCAGCAACTGGGCGAAGAGGTGCCGCTGTCGCCATCGCAGATCGGCCGGCGCCTGCAGCGCCTCGAGGCCGCGGGCGTGATCGAGGGCTACCGGGTGATGCTGCGGCCGGAGAAGCTCGGGCTCGGCGTCACCGCGTTCACGAGCCTGAAGCTCAAGCATCATGGCGATTCGATCATCGAGCAGTTCCAGCAGCAGATCGACGTGCTGCCTGAGGTGCTCGAATGCCATGCGGTCGTCGGCGATGCCGATTATCTGCTGCGCATCGTCGCGCCGGATCTGAACGCGCTGTCGCAGTTCGTGATGAAGAAGCTGATGCGTGTGCCGGGTGTCGACAGCGTGCGGTCGAACATCGTGCTGACGACCTTCAAGCGCAACGGTGCGCTGCCGCTCGCGCACCTTGCGCCGGGCGCGGCTTGAAAAGAAGTGCGGCGCATCGAAAGGTGAGGCAAGCGGCCAGCCGGGACGAACCGCCGCGACGCGCATGCCGGATCAGGTGACGGATCCGGGCCATTGCGCATCGATCAGCCGCAACGCTGCCGCGATCGCCGGCTCGTCGCGGCGCGCCGCGAGCGTCACGAATGTCAGCGTGGTCGGTACCGTCACGCGTTCGACGGTCGTCAGCGCATGCGCGTGTGCTTCGGCCAGCGCGACCGCGTCGCGCGCGAGCGTGAGTCCGATCCCCGATTTGACGAGGTCGAGCATCGACTGCTCCTGATCGACCTCGGCGACCTTGACCGGCTGCGCGTGCGCATCGGCGAAGCGGCGCGACAGCAGCCGGTGATGCGCGGATTCCGGCGGCGTCCAGATCCAGGGCAGCGCGGCGAGCGCGCGCCAGTCGTGCGCCCGCTGCACGCGCTCGTTCCAGCCCGCCGGCGCCAGCACCCGATATTGGAAATGGGTGAGCGTGACGGTATGGAACAACGCACCGTCGCGCGGATCGTCGTCGCCCGGCTGGCCGATGTAGTAGCCGACGTCGAGCGCCTGCGCGCGCACCTGCTCGAGCACCCAGCCCGACATGCCGTGCCGCAGTGCGGGCTCGATCTGCGGATGCGTCTCGACGAGCGTGCGCAGGAAGCCGCCGAGGCGCAGGAAACCCGGATCGAGGATCGTGCCGATCCGCAGCCGTCCGCGCACCTCGTGCCGCAGAGCGGCAGCGGCGCGCAGCACGTCGGCAGCCGATGCGAGCGCGCGTTGCGCATGCGGCAGCAGTGTCTGTCCGTCGCGCGTCAATGCAAGCCCGTGCGACAGGCGCGTAAACAGCACGACGCCGAGCGTGGCCTGAAGATGCTTGATCTGCAGGCTGACGGCAGGCTGCGTCAGGTGCAGCTGCTCGGCGGCGCGTGTCAGGTTGCCTTCGCGGGCCACCGCGACGAATGCGCGGAGCAGGGTGAGATCCATCGTCGTGATATGAGCGCGGCTTATAACGCGCTTCAGCATATCTCATTGGATTGCTGCCGGGCAGTGGAGGTACGCTTCATCGGCGCGGGATCGCCGCAGCGACCGCTATCGTCGGCGGCACGCGGTCGGCGGCGAAGGCGAACGGTGAGTTCGTGAAATTATTCTGACGCACCATGCCGGATGCGCGTCGCACGATGCACAACGGACAACAACCAAGGGGACACGCCGTGAACAGCGAACGGACGCTCGAAGGCGAATTCGATTACGTGATCGTCGGCGCGGGCACGGCGGGCTGCGTGCTCGCGAACCGTCTGACCGAAGATCAGGACGTCAGCGTGCTGCTGCTCGAAGCGGGCGGCAAGGACGACTATCACTGGATCCATATCCCGGTCGGCTATCTGTATTGCATCGGCAATCCGCGCACCGACTGGCGCTACAAGACGCAGCCGGAGGCGGGGCTGAACGGCCGCGCGCTTGCGTATCCGCGCGGCCGCGTGCTCGGCGGCTCGTCGTCGATCAACGGGATGATCTACATGCGCGGCCAGCGCGAGGACTATGACGGCTGGGCGCGCGAGACGGGCGACCCGGGCTGGTCATGGGACAGCGTGCTGCCGATCTTCAAGCGCAGCGAGGATCATCACGCGGGCGCAAGCGACGCGCATGGCGCGGGCGGCTACTGGCGCGTGGAAAAGCAGCGGCTGCGCTGGGAGATTCTCGAATCGTTCGCGCAGGCGGCGCAGGAAACCGGAATCCCGGCGACCGACGATTTCAACCGGGGCGACAATGCCGGCGTCGGCTATTTCGAGGTCAACCAGAAGCGCGGCGTGCGCTGGAATACGTCGAAGGCGTTCCTGCGCCCGGCGTTCGCGCGGCCGAACCTCACGGTGATCACCGGCGCCCAGGCGGAGCACGTGATCTTCGACGGCAAGCGCGCGGCGGGTGTCGCGTATCGCGGCAACGGCACCGCGTTCGTCGCGCGGGCGCGTGCCGAGGTGCTGCTGACGTCGGGCGCGGTCAATTCGCCGCAATTGCTCGAATTGTCCGGCATCGGCGACGGGCGCCGGCTGCAGGCGCTCGGCATCGATGTCGTGCACGACCTGCGCGGCGTCGGCGAAAACCTGCAGGATCACCTGCAGTTGCGCATGACGTTTCGCGTGCAGGGGGTGCGCACGCTCAATACGCTGGCTGCGCACTGGTGGGGCAAGCTCGCGATCGGCGCCGAATATGCATTGCTGCAACGCGGACCGATGTCGATGGCGCCGTCGCAGCTCGGCGCGTTCGCGAAATCCGATCCGGACGATCCGGCACTGACGCGTCCCGATCTCGAATACCACGTGCAGCCGCTGTCGCTCGACCGCTTCGGCGAACCGCTGCACAACTTCAATGCATTCACCGCATCGGTCTGCCATCTGCGCCCGACATCGCGCGGCAGCATCCATATCGCGAGCGCCGACGCGGGCGCGGCGCCCTCGATCGCGCCGAACTATCTGTCGACCGATCATGATCGCCACGTCGCTGCGAACGCGTTGCGACTCACGCGCCGGATCGCGTCCGCGCCGGCACTCGCGCGCTACCGCCCGGAGGAAATCCTGCCGGGCACACGTTACCGGAGCGAAGCGGAACTGATCGAAGCGGCCGGCGCGATCGGCACGACGATCTTTCATCCGGTCGGCACCTGCCGGATGGGACGCGCGGACGATCCCGCTGCCGTCGTCGACAGCCGGCTGCGGGTGCGTGGCATCGCGGGGCTGCGGGTGGTCGATGCATCGGTGATGCCGTTCATTACATCGGGCAACACCAATTCGCCGACGATCATGATTGCGGAGCGCGCAAGCGACATGATTCGTGCGGACCGGCGTGCGACGCGCGATGCGACGCACGCGCAAAGCGACACGACCGTGCCGGCCGCATGACACGCGTATGTCGACATCCATTTGCATCGTTTGCTTGATTGATCAATCAAGCGAACCGATCGCCGATTATTTCGATTCAACCGATATTCGGCGGTTTGCATCGCACTGCAATAGCACGCCCTTTTTGCGTCGCGTGATGACGCGCAAATGGAATGCGTCATTCATCGCGCCATATATCACGCCGCGTTGCGGATGCGCCCGCGCACACTGCGAACCGGCGCGCATTCCGCCTGAAAATGCCTGCGCTAAAGGGATGATTCGATTGCCGATATAGCGGCCAGCCCTATAAGTGCAAATCCCGATGATTGCACTGCACCAATGGCGAGACAATGTCCCGCAGTGTGAATACGCGTCGGCGCGGGAGACCACCCTCGATGCGCGCGACACCAAGCCTTGGGGGGCAGCCCACTCATCCGCTGAACATTTCGTGGCCGCATGCGCGAATCCTCCCGGTGCTTCGCCTGACTTCGTAACGGAAGGGAACATGATTCTCGGCGACACGATTCTCGAAACACGCGGATTGACGAAGGAATTCAAGGGATTCACCGCGGTGAACGGCGTCAATCTGCGCGTGCGGCGCGGTTCGATCCATGCGTTGATCGGGCCGAACGGAGCGGGCAAGACGACCTGCTTCAACCTCCTGACCAAATTCCTGACGCCGACCGCCGGCCAGATCGTCTTCAACGGCATCGACATCACCGACGAGCGCCCCGCGCAGGTTGCGCGCCGCGGCATCATCCGGTCGTTCCAGATCTCGGCGGTCTTCCCGCACCTGACGGCATTGCAGAACGTGCGCATCGGCCTGCAGCGCGCGCTCGGCACCGAATTCCAGTTCTGGCGCAGCGAGCGCACGCTGAAGGTGCTCGACGATCGCGCGATGGATCTGCTGACGCAGGTCGGCCTCACCGATTTCGCGCATGTGCCGACCGTCGAGCTGGCCTACGGACGCAAGCGCGCGCTCGAGATCGCCACGACGCTCGCGATGGAGCCGGAACTGATGCTGCTCGACGAGCCGACGCAGGGCATGGGCCACGAAGACGTCGATCGCGTGACCGCGCTGATCAAGAAGGTGGCGAGCGGCCGCACGATCCTGATGGTCGAGCACAACATGAACGTGATCGCGGGCATCTCCGACACGATTACCGTCCTGCAGCGCGGCGAGGTGCTGGCCGAAGGTTCGTATGCGGAGGTGTCGAAGAATCCGCTCGTCGTCGAGGCCTATATGGGCAGCGCCGACGCGGCGCTCGCGGGAGCGCACGCATGAAGCACAGCGAACGGGAGGAACGCGAATTGAGCGGTATCGAAAGCGGCACGCCCGCGCTGGCGATTTCGGGACTCGAAGCCTGGTATGGCGAATCGCACATCCTGCACGGTGTCGACCTGACCGTGCACCGCGGCGAAGTCGTCACGCTGCTCGGCCGCAACGGCGCGGGCCGCACGACGACGCTGCGCGCGATCATGGGCCTGACGGGCCGGCGCAGCGGCTCGATCAAGGTCGCGGGGAACGAAACGATCGGCCTGCCGACGCATCGCATCGCGCATTTCGGCGTCGGTTATTGCCCGGAGGAGCGGGGCATCTTCTCGAGCCTGTCGTGCGAGGAAAACCTGATGCTGCCGCCCGTGATCGGCGCGAGCGCGAACGCGATGTCGCTCGACGACATCTACACGATGTTCCCGAACCTGGCGTCGCGCCGGCAAAGCCAGGGCACGCGGCTGTCCGGCGGCGAGCAGCAGATGCTGGCCGTCGCGCGGATCCTCCGCACCGGCGCGAACCTGCTGCTGCTCGACGAGATATCCGAGGGCCTCGCACCCGTCATCGTCCAGACCCTCGCGAAGATGATCGTCACGCTCAAGGCGCGTGGCTACACGATCGTGATGGTCGAACAGAATTTCCGCTTTGCCGCGCCGCTGGCCGACCGCTTCTACGTGATGGAGCATGGCCGGCTCGTCGAGCATTTCGGCGCGCGCGAACTCGACAGCAAGATGCCGGTGCTGCACGACCTGCTCGGCGTCTGACGCCATCCCGGGCCGCCTGCCGTGCGGCCGCATAACCACAACGCAGTGAAACAGGAGACGTCAATGAAAATGAAGACCCTCGCACACGCCTGTCTCGCGCTCGCGACCGCCGCGTTTTCCGCCGGCGCCGCGCAGGCCGCGGATGCCGTGAAGATCGGTTTTGTCACCGACATGTCGGGGCTTTATGCGGACATCGACGGCCAGGGCGGTCTCGAGGCGATCCGCATGGCGGTGGCGGACTTCGGCGGCAAGGTGCTCGGCAAGCCGATCGAAGTGATGTACGCGGATCACCAGAACAAGGCGGACATCGCCGCGTCGAAGGCGCGCGAGTGGATGGACCGCGGCGGGCTCGACCTGCTCGTCGGCGGCACGAACTCGGCGACCGCGCTGTCGATGAACCAGGTCGCGGCAGAGAAGAAGAAGGTCTACATCAATAACGGCGCGGGTGCGGACACGCTGACGAACGAGCAGTGCACGCCCTATACCGTCCACTACGCGTACGACACGATGGCGCTCGCGAAGGGCACGGGCTCGGCGGTGGTGAAGCAGGGCGGCAAGACGTGGTTCTTCCTGACTGCCGACTACGCGTTCGGCAAGGCGCTCGAGAAGAACACGTCGGATGTCGTGAAGGCGAACGGCGGTCAGGTGCTCGGCTACGTGCGCCATCCGCTGTCCGCGTCGGACTTCTCGTCGTTCCTGCTGCAGGCGCAATCGTCGAAGGCGCAGATCCTCGGCCTCGCGAACGCGGGCGGCGACACGATCAACTCGATCAAGGCCGCGAAGGAATTCGGCATCACCAAGTCGATGAAGATCGCCGCGCTGCTGATGTTCATCAACGACGTGCACAGCCTCGGCCTCGAGACGACGCAGGGTCTCGTGCTGACCGACAGCTGGTACTGGAACCGTGATGCGGCGTCGCGTCAGTGGGCGCAGCGCTACTTCGGCAAGATGAAGAAGATGCCGTCGAGCCTGCAGGCGGCCGACTATTCGTCGGTGATGACGTACCTGAAGGCGGTGCAGGCCGCAGGCACGACGGATTCCGACAAGGTGATGGCCGAACTGAAGAAGATGAAGATCAACGACTTCTACGCGAAGGGCTATATCCGCGCCGACGGCAGCATGATCCACGACATGTATCTGATGGAGGTGAAGAAGCCGTCCGAATCGAAGGAGCCGTGGGATTACTACAAGGTGCTCGCGACGATTCCGGGCGAGCAGGCGTTCACGACCAAGAAGGAGACGCGCTGCGCGTTGTGGAAGTAAGCAGGGCATGACGGACGGCGCGCACGACGATGCGCGCCGTGCCGGCGGACGGAGCGGGGCGGCATCGCCGCAGGGCCTATCTGCCGCACTCGTCCGTGCCGCACATTTGTTGCGCACGCAACGAACCTCACTCTGACGGCAGAATCGATGGAAATCTTTGGCATTCCGTTGCCGGCGATGCTGAGCCAGCTGTTGCTCGGGCTCGTCAACGGCTCGTTCTACGCGATCCTGAGCCTCGGGCTCGCGGTGATCTTCGGGCTGCTCAACGTGATCAACTTTGCGCACGGCGCGCTGTTCATGCTGGGCGCGATGCTCGCGTGGATGGGGCTGTCGTATTTCGGGTTGCCCTACTGGGCGATGCTCGTGCTCGCACCCGTGGTCGTCGGCCTGTTCGGCGTGCTCGTCGAGCGCACGATGCTGCGCTGGCTGTACAAGCTCGACCACCTGTACGGGCTGCTGCTGACGTTCGGGCTCACGCTCGTCGTCGAAGGCGTGTTCCGCTCGATCTATGGCGCATCCGGCCAGCCGTACGACGTGCCGTCGCAACTCGCGGGCGCAACCAATCTCGGCTTCATGTTCCTGCCGAACTATCGCGCGTGGGTCGTCGTGGCGTCGCTCGCCGTGTGTCTCGCGACCTGGTTCGTGATCGAAAAGACCCGCCTCGGCGCCTATCTGCGCGCCGGCACCGAGAACCCCAAGCTCGTCGAGGCATTCGGGGTGAACGTGCCGATGATGATCACGCTCACCTACGGCTTCGGCGTCGCGCTCGCCGCATTCGCGGGCGTGCTGGCCGCACCGGTGATCCAGGTGTCGCCGCTGATGGGTCAGTCGATGATCATCACCGTGTTCGCGGTGGTCGTGATCGGCGGCATGGGCTCGATCCTCGGCTCGATCATCACCGGCCTGCTGCTCGGCGTGGTCGAGGGCTTGACGCGCGTGTTCTATCCGGAGGCGTCGGCGACGGTCGTATTCGTGATCATGGCGATCGTGCTGCTGATCCGCCCGGCAGGTCTCTTCGGCAAGGAAAAATGATGCAGAGAAAAGTGCTTTATGGCGTGCTGCTCGCCGCACTGCTCGTCGCGCCGTTCGTCGGCGCGTATCCGGTGTTCGTGATGAAGGTGCTGTGTTTCGCGCTCTTTGCCGCGGCATTCAACCTGTTGATCGGCTATACGGGGCTGCTGTCGTTCGGCCACGCGATGTTTCTCGCGACGGCCGGCTACCTGACGGGCTACTCGCTGCAGACGCTCGGCTTTACGCCCGAACTCGGCGTGCTCGCGGGCACGGCGGCCGCGACGCTGCTCGGCCTGATCGTCGGCCTGTTCGCGATCCGCCGGCAGGGGATCTACTTCGCGATGATCACGCTCGCGTTTGCGCAGATGGTCTACTTCATCTACCTGCAGGCGCCGTTCACGCACGGCGAGGACGGCCTGCAGGGCGTGCCGCGCGGCAAGCTGTTCGGCGTGATCGACCTGTCGTCGGATCTCACGCTCTATTACGTCGTGCTCGCGGTCATCGTCGCCGCTTGCGCGTTTATCGTGCGGATCGTCCATTCGCCGTTCGGACAGGTGCTCGTCGCGATCAAGGAGAACGAGGCGCGCGCGATCTCGCTCGGTTACGACACCGATCGCTTCAAGCTGCTCGCGTTCATCCTGTCGGCGGGCCTCGCCGGGCTGGCCGGGTCGCTGAAGGTGCTGGTGCTCGGCTTCGAGACGCTGAGCGACGCGTACTGGACGATGTCCGGCCTCGTCGTGCTGATGACGCTGGTGGGCGGGATGGGGACGCTGTTCGGGCCGCTGCTCGGCGCGGCGCTGATCGTCGCGCTCGAGGACCGGCTCGGCGACATCGGCGAATGGATCGCATCGCTGACCGGCGTGGGCTGGTTCCGCTCGCTCGGCGAATCGGCGACGATCGTGACCGGGCTGATCTTCATTGCCTGCGTGCTTGCATTCCGGCGCGGGATCGTCGGCGAGATGGTGGCGCGGGTCAAACCGCTGCGGGCGTCCTGACGGCGTGCCGGCGGGGTGATGCGCCGCGCCGTCGGTGCGCCGGCATGTTCCGGATCGATTGGGGGCCGGCGTGATACGGCATGCCTGATGCCCCATTTTCGTGCGGCGATGCACCATAGGGGTAAATGCTAGGTTGCCGTGACACATAAGGTTCTTTAATCTTCGTAGCAGTTCTGATGCACCGCGAAACGAATTTTGCAGGTGGAGAACGAGGAGACAATCGAGGCACAAAGTGCCCGAACCCAAAGCGCTGTTGGATGGAATCCAACAGCGCTTTTTCATTGGTGCATCCGGTTCTTCTCGGTGGTGCATCGCCGGAACCTTCCTTTCGTGCGTCCGCCGTCCGGTTCGTGCGCATTTCCCCCGCATCCTCCAGCATTCCCGCGCAGTCATGCGTGGTGCGTTTCCGCGTCCGCGTTCTCCGGGCTTTCCCGGCTGTGGAGCGGCGAACGCGTCCGTTACACTCAGCTTTCACCGACCGATCGGTCGGGAAATATGGCCGGCAGTCCTCGAATAAACAGAATGCAGTCGACGGAGAACGGTTTGATGAGAAGTGCACGGCAAAGCGCCGGACAACGGCGGCTCCATCCTTCGGCTATCCATCTGGATCACGCAAGCGGGCGCCACGCATTCACGCGTACGACATGTTCACGATGCATCCGCTGCGTTGCGGGCGAAACGGTTCGCCTGAACGGTCGCGTCGGCGGTGGATTCTCCGCGAAACCTGTTGTCGAATCGGCCGGACGACAGACGGTGTTCATCCGGGTAACAGGGCGGATCGCCGCCGGTCAGCCTCTGCCGGTGCATGCGAATCGACCTGCCGGCGCGTGGGCTGCCCCGGACGTTTCACGGGAAAACCAGCGTAGGCGCTGCAGTGCGGCATAGATAAATTCTTAAGATGTTTTGGGGTACGGGAGTCGCATGGGCGATTCACGGATTTTTCGAGCAGCGTTTGGAGACACGTAATGAAAATGAATCGATGGATGGAGGCCGTGCTTGCGGCGAGCCTGGTGTGTGCCGCGACGGCGGCGTCGGCGCAGGTGAAGATCGGCGTGACGCTGTCGGCCACCGGGCCGGCCGCGTCGCTCGGTATCCCCGAAAAGAACACGATCGCGCTGCTGCCGAAGGAAATCGCGGGCAAGAGCGTGCAGTACATCGTGCTCGACGATGCGTCCGACACGAGCCGCGCAGTGCAGAACGTGCGCAAGCTGATCGACGAGGATCACGTCGATGCAATCATCGGTTCATCCGTGACGCCGAATTCGCTGGCGATGCTCGACCCGGTCTCGCAGGGCAAGACGCCGACCGTCTCGCTCGCCGCAAGCGCGCAGATCATCTCGCCGATGGATGCCAAGCGCGCATGGATGTTCAAGGCGCCGCAGAACGACCGCCTGATGGCCGATGCGATCGCCGGCTACATGGCCAGGCATGGCGTGAAGACGGTCGGCTTCATCGGCTTCGCCGACGCATACGGCGACAGCTGGTACAACGCATTCAGCGCAGCCGCGGCGGCGAATGGCCTCAAGCTCGTGTCGAACGAGCGCTACGCCCGCACCGACGCTTCGGTGACGGGGCAGGTACTGAAGCTGCTCGGCTCGAATCCCGACGCGGTGCTGATCGCCGGTTCCGGCACGCCGGCGGCATTGCCGGCCAAGACGTTGAAGGAGCGCGGCTACAAGGGCAAGGTGTACCAGACGCACGGCGTCGCGAACAACGATTTCCTGCGCGTATGCGGCAAGGATTGCGACGGCGAGATCCTGCCGGCCGGCCCGGTGCTCGTCACCGACCAGCTGCCTGATTCGAACCCGGTGAAGAAGTCGTCGCAGGCCTACAAGGCCGCCTACGAGAAGGCATACGGCGCGGGCTCGCTGTCGACGTTCGGCGCCCATGCGTGGGACGCGGGGATGCTGCTGCAACGTGCGATTCCCGAGGCGCTGAAGAAGGGCCAGCCGGGCACCGAAGCATTCCGCGATGCGCTGCGCACATCGCTCGAGAATGTGAAGGATCTGTCCGTGTCGCAGGGCGTGATCAACATGACGCCGACCGATCACAACGGCTTTGACTCGCGTGCGCGCGTGATGGTGCAGATCGCCGACGGCAAGTGGAAGCTGCTGGCTGACTGAGTTTCACACGGCGGCGGGTGCGGCCGCACGTGCGCTGGCTTGAGGCTGCGATGGGCGTGACGGCCCGCGCAGCGTCTGGCGCAACGGCGCGCGTGATGGCCCGCGTCGTGACGCAGCCGCCGCGCGCGCCGTCGTCGGGCTGCTGAATGCTCGATCGCACGGTGCCAATCGTCAAAGCACATGCGTGCGCCGCCGCGTGATGTCCGGGCCACACATCGTCGCACCGATCCACGGCCGCAGTTTTCCTCGCAGTCTCTCGATACAAGAAACATATGGATCTCTCTATTGCGGCGATCCTCGCGCAAGACGGCATCACGACGGGCGCAATCTATGCATTGCTGTCGCTGGCGCTCGTGCTGGTGTTTTCCGTCACGCGGGTGATCTTCATTCCCCAGGGCGAGTTCGTCGCCTATGGCGCACTGACGCTCGCTGCGTTGCAGGCGCAGAAATTCCCCGCCACCTGCTGGCTGCTGTTCGTGCTGGGCATCGCGTGCTTCATGCTCGAAGTCGGCGGACTGATCCGCCATCGCGAGCGGCGCCATCAGCTCGGCCGAACGCTTACGACGCTCGGCAGCCGCTATGTGCTGCTGCCGCTCGCGGTATTCGCCATCACGCGCAGCTTTGCCGCGCAGCCGATGCCGATGCTCGCGCAGATCGCATTGACACTCGCGATCGTGGTGCCGATGGGGCCGTTCGTCTACCGGCTCGCCTACCAGCCGATTGCGGAGGCGACGACGTTGCTGCTCCTGATCGTATCCGTCGCCGTGCATTTCGCGATGGTCGGCCTCGGGCTCGTGATGTTCGGCGCCGAAGGCTCGCGCACGGCGGCGTTCTCCGATGCGTCGCTGTCGGTCGGCAGCCTCACGATCTCGATGCAGAGCGTCTGGGTGGTCGTCACGGCGCTCGTGATGATTGCGGCGCTGTACATGTATTTCGGCCGGACGATCGCCGGCAAGGCGCTGCGCGCGACGTCGGTGAACCGGCTCGGTGCGCGTCTCGTCGGTATCGGGACGACGGAAGCAGGGCGGCTCGCGTTCACGCTCGCCGCAGGGCTTGGCGTCCTGTCCGGCATTCTCGTCGGGCCGCTGACGACGATCTACTACGACTCCGGCTTCCTGATCGGGCTGAAGGGTTTCGTCGGCGCGATCATCGGCGGCCTCGTCAGTTATCCGCTCGCGGCGGCCGGGTCGCTGCTCGTCGGGGTGCTCGAATCGTATTCGTCGTTCTGGGCGAGTTCGTACAAGGAAGTGATCGTGTTCACGATGATCATTCCGGTGCTCCTGTGGCGCAGCTTCGCGACGCCGCATGCGGAAGAGGACGAGGAGTGACGCGATGAAGACAATACTGCGCAACAAGGCATTCTGGCTGTTTCTCTTGGTGCTGTTCGCGCTGCCGGTGCTGCCCGGCGCGCTGCGCGTGCCGGAGTACTGGATCACGCTGCTGAACTATATCGGGCTGTACTCGATCGTCGCGATCGGACTCGTGCTGCTGACGGGCATAGGCGGGATGACGAGCTTCGGTCAGGCGGCGTTCGTCGGCGTCGGTGCGTACGCGACCGCTTATCTGACGACGCGCTACGGCGTGTCGCCGTGGCTCGCGCTGCCCGTCGGCGTCGCGCTGACGGCGCTCGTCGCACTCGTGCTGGGTGCGGTCACGATGCGCCTGTCCGGGCATTTTCTGCCGCTCGGCACCATCGCGTGGGGGCTCGCGCTGTTTTATCTGTTCGGCAATCTCGAGTGGCTCGGCAAGTACGACGGGATCAACGGCATTCCCGCGCTGAACCTGTTCGGCGTCGTGCTGGACAGCGGGCGGAGCCTGTATTTCCTGATCTGGGTGGTCGTGTTCGGGGCGGTGGTGTCGGTTCAGAATCTGTTGAACAGCCGGCCGGGCCGCGCGATCCGCGCGCTGCGCGGCGGCGGTGTGATGGCCGAGGCGATGGGCGTGAATACCGCCTGGATGCGCGTCGTGATCTTCGTCTACGCGGCCGTGCTCGCGGCGATTTCCGGCTTCCTGTACGCGCATTTGCAGCGCGCAGTGAATCCGACGCCGTTTGGTCTGAACCACGGAATCGAGTTCCTGTTCATGGCGGTGGTCGGCGGCGTCGCGCACGTGTGGGGCGCGGTGCTTGGCGCGGCGATCCTCACCGTGCTGCAGGACTACCTGCAGACATTGCTGCCGAAGCTGCTCGGCTCGGACGGCAACTTCGAGATCATCGTGTTCGGCGTGCTGATGGTGCTCCTGCTGCAGTACGCGCGGCAGGGCGTATGGCCATTCGTCGCCAGGCTGTTCCCGCGCGGCCCGCGCGCACACGTGCCGCACCACGCGGATCCGTTGCCGCAACGCGCCAAACCGGCGACCGGAGAATCGCTGCTGGTGGTGGACAACGCACGCAAGCAGTTCGGCGGACTGGTGGCCGTCAATGACGTCAGCTTCGAGGTCAAAGCCGGGCAGATCGTCGGCTTGATCGGCCCGAACGGTGCAGGGAAGTCGACGACGTTCAACCTGGTGACCGGCGTGCTGCAGCCGACGAGCGGTGAGATCACCTTCCGCGGAGAGCGGATCGACGGCCTGACGTCGCGCGAGATCGTCGGGCGCGGCATCGGCCGCACGTTCCAGCACGTGAAGCTGTTGCCGGGAATGACGGTGCTGGAGAACGTCGCGATCGGCGCGCACCTGCGTGGCAGAACCGGCGTATGGCGCAGCATTGTGCGGCTCAATGCGCACGAGGAAGCGCAACTGCTGGCCGAGGCGGCGCGCCAGATCCGGCGTGTCGGCCTGGAAAGCCATATGCATGACGAGGCGGGCAGCCTTGCGCTGGGTCAGCAGCGGATTCTGGAAATTGCCCGCGCGCTGTGCTGCGATCCGACATTGCTCCTGCTCGATGAACCGGCCGCCGGCCTGCGCTACAAGGAAAAGCAACAGCTGGCGGAGTTGTTGCGGCGCCTGAAAAGCGAAGGGATGAGCGTGCTGCTGGTCGAGCACGATATGGATTTCGTGATGAACCTCACCGACCGGCTGGTGGTGATGGAGTTCGGCACGCGGATCGCCGAAGGACTGCCGCAGGAAGTGCAGCAGGATCCGGCGGTGCTGGAAGCGTATCTCGGTGGGGTGGAGTGATGACGGAAACGACGATGCCGATTCTCGACGTGCATGGACTGTCGGTGAGATACGGCAAGGTGGAGGCGCTGCATGGCGCGGCGATCAAGGTCGGGGCGGGACAGATCGTCAGCGTGATCGGGCCGAACGGGGCCGGCAAATCGACACTGCTCAACGCGATCATGGGCGCGCTGCCGGTCACGGGCCATGCATCGGGGGCGGTCGTGTATCGCGGTGCGGATGTGGGGGCGCTGCCGATCGAACAGCGTGTCGCGCGCGGGATGTGTCTCGTGCCTGAAAAGCGCGAGCTGTTCGGCACGATGTCGGTCGAGGACAACCTCGTGCTGGGCGCATACCGGCGCAAGCAGGCCGGCGAGGCGAACTTCCTCGACCAGCTCGATCATGTGTTCGCGCTGTTCCCGCGTCTGCGAGAGCGGCGCAATCAGGCGGCCGGGACGCTGTCCGGCGGCGAGCGGCAGATGCTCGCAGTTGGCCGGGCGCTGATGGGGAAGCCCGACCTGCTGATGCTCGACGAACCCAGCCTGGGCCTGGCGCCGCTGATCGTGAAGGAGATTTTTCATATCATCAGTGCGCTACGCAGCACAGGCGTGGCGACCCTGCTGATCGAGCAGAACGCCCGGGCGGCGCTGCAAATCTCCGACTATGGGTATGTGCTCGAAACCGGAGAGTTTGCGCTTGAAGGGCCGGCGGCCGAGCTGGCACAGAATCCGCGCGTGATTGAAACCTACCTCGGCCTGACGAAAAAGACGGCTTGATCCGGTTTCGGGCAAGCAACGAACGGCGTGTTTCACGTGAAACACGCCGTTTTTGTTTGTCTATAACGATCGGACGGGATTCGGGTCAAATGCGAACCCGTTATAATTCGCCGCATACATTTCTCTAAAGGTTCGTGCGTGGTTCTGCACGAAGTCCGCCATGCTTTATCCCACTGAATTTGACGTAATCGTCGTCGGCGGCGGCCATGCCGGCACGGAAGCCGCTTTGGCTTCCGCTCGCATGGGCGCAAAGACGCTGCTGCTGACGCACAACATTGAAACCCTGGGCCAGATGAGCTGCAATCCGTCGATTGGCGGCATTGGCAAGGGCCATCTGGTCAAGGAAGTCGACGCTCTGGGCGGCGCGATGGCCGCTGCGACGGACGAGAGCGGAATCCAGTTCCGAATCCTCAATTCGTCGAAAGGGCCGGCTGTCCGTGCGACGCGTGCGCAGGCCGACCGCATCCTGTACAAGGCCGCGATCCGTCATCGCCTCGAGAATCAGCCCAATTTGTGGTTGTTCCAGCAGGCGGTTGACGACCTGATCGTCGAGGGCGATCGGGTGGTGGGCGCCGTGACGCAGATCGGCATCCGCTTCCGTTCCCGGGCTGTGGTGCTGACCGCCGGTACGTTCCTGGACGGAAAGATTCACGTCGGGCTGAACAATTACACGGGCGGCCGCGCTGGTGACCCGGCCGCGGTTTCACTGTCGGCGCGTCTGAAGGAGCTGAAGCTGCCGCAAGGGCGGCTGAAGACCGGTACGCCGCCGCGGATTGACGGCCGTTCGATTGATTTTTCCAAGATGGAAGCACAGCCGGGCGATCTCGATCCGATCCCGGTTTTCTCGTTCCTCGGGCGTGCGGATCAGCATCCGCAGCAATTGCCGTGCTGGGTCACGCATACGAACGAGCGCACGCACGACATCATTCGTGGCGGGCTCGACCGCTCGCCGATGTATACCGGCGTGATCGAGGGCGTCGGCCCGCGCTATTGCCCGTCGATCGAGGACAAGATTCATCGGTTCGCATCGAAGGAGTCGCACCAGATCTTCCTGGAGCCGGAAGGGCTGACGACGAACGAGTTTTATCCGAACGGGATCTCGACGAGCTTGCCATTCGACGTTCAGCTGGAGCTGGTGCATTCGATGCGCGGGCTCGAGCAGGCGTACATCCTGCGCCCGGGTTATGCGATCGAGTACGACTATTTCGATCCGCGCGCGCTGAAATCCTCGCTGGAAACCAAGGCAATCAACGGTCTGTTTTTTGCGGGCCAGATCAACGGCACGACCGGCTACGAAGAGGCGGCGGCACAGGGCCTGCTGGCCGGTATCAATGCAGGCCGGTACGTGCAGGAGAAGGACGCATGGTGCCCACGCCGCGATCAGGCGTATCTGGGCGTGCTGGTCGACGATCTGGTGACGCGCGGCGTCTCCGAGCCATACCGGATGTTTACAAGCCGTGCCGAGTACCGCCTGAGCCTGCGCGAGGACAATGCCGATATGCGTCTGACCGAAATCGGGCGCGAATTGGGCGTGGTGGACGACGAGCGCTGGGACGCGTTCTGCCGGAAACGCGACGCTGTTTCACGTGAAACCGAACGTCTGAAGTCGACGTGGGTGACGCCGAAGACGCTCCCCGCTGAGGAAGCGACTGCATTGCTCGGCAAGGCGATCGACCACGAGTACAGCCTGGCCGAATTGCTGCGTCGTCCCGGCGTTGGCTACGACGGCGTATGCGGCCTGCGCGGGGGGGAATGCGGTCCTGCGGAACCGTTGTCCGACGATCCGGTGCTGCTCGAACAGATCAAGGAGCAGGTCGAAATCGGCATCAAGTATCAGGGCTATATCGAACGTCAAGCCAACGAGATCGAACGCAACGACGCAAACGAAAATACGCGCCTGCCGGAAAACATCGACTATCGCGAGGTGCGCGGTCTTTCGTTCGAGGTGAGCCAGAAGCTGAACCAGTTCCGGCCGGAGACGATCGGTCAGGCGTCACGCATTTCAGGCGTCACGCCGGCTGCCATTTCGTTGCTGATGGTGCATCTGAAGCGTCGGGGCCTCGGTCGTCGCAAGGGCGAGACCGCTGGCGCGGTAGAGCAGGGGGATGGCAACGTCCCGACGCAACAATGACGGCGCGCCGCGCGCCGGCAATCAGCCGAGACACCCTTGAGACGATGCTCGTCGCGGGCGCAAAGGCCCTCGACGTTGCATTGACGGATACACAGCGCAATCAGCTGCTCGACTACGTCGCATTGCTCGGGAAGTGGAATGCGGTCTACAACCTGACCGCGATCCGCGATCCGCAGCAGATGCTGATCCAGCACATTCTCGATTCCTTGTCGATCGTTCCGCACCTGCGCGGGCGCGGGCCGATCCGCGTGCTGGACGTGGGCTCCGGTGGCGGTTTGCCGGGCATCGTGCTGGCGATCGTGTTTCCGGAGTGGCAGGTTACGCTGAACGATATCGTCCAGAAGAAGTCGGCATTCCAGATGCAGGCGCGGGCGGAGTTGAAGCTGACGAATCTGTCGGTTGTCACGGGCCGCGTCGAAACACTGCAGCCGGGCGTCGAGGTGCCGGAAAAATTCGACGTGATCGTTTCACGTGCATTCGCGGATCTCGCCGACTTCGTTACACTTGCCCGGCATCTGGTCGCCCCAGGCGGCGCGATCTGGGCGATGAAGGGTGTGCGCCCGAACGAGGAAATTTCGCGGCTGCCCGAAGGCAGTCACATGAAGCAGGCAATTCGTCTGGCGGTGCCGATGCTCGATGCTGAACGGCATCTGATCCAGGTCACAGTCGACGAAGCGATTTGATGGCGTCCACGCGGCCGCCAATTGTTTGAAGGAAAGAAGGACACACCAACGATGGCAAAGATCTTCTGCGTTGCGAACCAGAAGGGGGGCGTCGGCAAGACGACGACCACGGTCAATCTCGCCGCAAGCCTTGCAGCACATGGGCAACGTGTCCTGTTGATCGATCTCGACCCACAAGGCAACGCGACGATGGGTAGCGGGATCGACAAGGCGGAATGTGAAGCGACCGTCTACGAGGTGCTGGTCGACGGCGTGCCGGTCGCCGATGCTCGCATCCGTCCCGATGCGCTCACCTACGACGTGCTGCCCGCCAACCGCGAGCTGTCCGGCGCGGAAATCGAACTGATCGGCATCGAAAACCGCGAGCGCCAGTTGAAAGCGGCGCTCGAACGCGTCGCCGACGATTACGATTTCGTGCTGATCGATTGTCCGCCGACGCTGTCGCTGCTGACGCTGAACGGATTGTGCGCGGCGAACGGCGTCGTGATCCCGATGCAGTGCGAGTATTTCGCGCTGGAGGGCTTGTCTGACCTCGTCAACACGATCAAGCAGGTGCACGCGAACCTGAACCGCGACCTGAAGGTCATCGGCCTCCTGCGCGTGATGTTCGATCCGCGCATTACGCTGCAGCAGCAGGTTTCCGATCAGCTGAAAGCGCACTTCGGCGACAAGGTGTTCGACGTGGTGATTCCCCGCAACGTGCGTCTTGCGGAAGCGCCGAGTTACGGGCTGCCGGGTGTCGTATTCGACCGCGCGTCGCGCGGTGCGCAAGCGTATCTCCAGTTCGGCGCCGAAATGATCGATCGCGTGCGCGGACTGGATGCGTAACCCGGACGACACGAGCGAAGCGAGGAAGAAAGACATGAACGCTGTGCCAAAGAAGAAAGGGTTGGGGCGAGGCCTCGAAGCGCTGCTCGGCGGCAGTGCCGATATCACCGAAGCGGTGAAGATCGACGGCGCGCCGAACACGCTCGCGCTTGGGAAGCTGCAGGCGGGCAAATACCAGCCGCGAACCCGCATGGACGAGGGCAACTTGCAGGAGCTGGCGGCAAGCATTCGCGCGCAGGGCGTGATGCAGCCGATCCTGGTTCGTCCGATTTCGGACGATAAATACGAAATCATCGCGGGTGAGCGCCGCTTCCGCGCGGCGCGGCTGGCTGGCCTCGGCGAAGTGCCGGTGCTGGTGAAGGACGTGTCCGACCAGGTCGCCGCCGCAATGGCGCTGATCGAGAATATCCAGCGCGAAGACCTGAACCCGCTTGAAGAAGCGCACGGGATTCAGCGTCTGCTCGACGAATTCAATTTCACGCACGAGCAGGCGGCGGAATCGGTCGGCCGTTCGCGCAGCGCGGTGTCGAACCTGTTGCGTCTGCTGAACCTGGCGGCGCCGGTACAGACGATGCTGCTCGCCGGCGATCTCGACATGGGCCATGCGCGCGCGTTGCTGGCTGTCGATGCGGCGACGCAGATCACGCTCGCGCACGAGGTGGTCAACAAGCGCTTGTCGGTTCGCGAAACCGAGAAGCTCGTCGCCCAAGCGACGAAAGAAGCGCCTGCCGTGAAGGTGCGCGCGAAGGACGACGGCGGACGCGACACGCGCCGTCTCGAAGAGCAGCTGTCGGATCTGCTCGCATCGACGGTGAAGATCAAGCTGGGCCGTCGCGGGCGAGGGCAGGTCACGATCGATTTCGGCGATCTCGATGCGCTCGAGGGCATCCTTGCGCGCCTGCGCGGCAACGTGGCCGCGGAA